>SOJY01000137.1 GCA_004376385.1 Candidatus Bathyarchaeum sp. | reverse complement strand
AACCCGCTGGGCTCATAACCCAGAGATCGGTTGTTCAAATCAACTCCCCGCTACCAACTAACACTAAAGTGGGGCTATTTGCCCGAAATCATGCTTTAGGCGTTTTTGGATTTTGTTGAATAAAACAGCCTCATGAGCAATTGTTTAAGGCAGAAAGGTCGTGTCTTGTATGCGTGTTTTGATTCGGAATTCGAACAAATTTTGTTAACTGCAATACATAGTATGTGTTCACATCATTTAAATTAAATATATTTGTAATAATATTCGTTAGGCAAGTGGTGGGGGTAGCGGAAGTTAGTTAAAGTGTTTGACATGATTAACGCCGTTGAAAAAGGGGAAGGGTGGAACGCGTTTTTTGTGGAAGTGGTAGATGAAACGCTGAAACAGATTTTGAAAGAAGATGGCGCCAAAGTCATCTATGAATTTTTGGAGAATCACTCATGTTTGAAGTTGGAAGAGATATCTGATAAACCCGAGGTCTTTTCTGCTAGTTTAGAGATGCTGATGGCTTCAGCAGCCCGAGTTATAGAGCAAATGATTCTCAAGAAGTTATACAGTGAGCTTGGGTTGAAATTTGAAGAAAAGAAAGGTTGCGGGTTTCCAGATTATATAAAGGAGTTGAGGAAAAGTGCAGTTGACAAAGAATAAAATTAAAAAAGAACATCCGCGTGATTTAGCAATATCCAAGAAAATGTTGAGGTTCACGTCGGCGTCATCGCAGTTGAAGGCGAGAAAGGAAAAGGATCAACTTTCACGGTTAAGCTGCCTAACAGATGAATGGTGGAGGTGAAGGCTATTGACAAGAAATAAACCCAGAATACTCATAGTGGAAGACGACGAAAACATACGAGAAACCATGAAGAATATACTTGAGCAAAAAGGATACGAAACTGATGCCGCTGAGACAGGAGCAGAAGCTGAACAGAAGTTGAAAAATAAATTCTTCAACTTGGCTTTGTTGGACATTAAACTGCCCGATATGGAAGGCACACAACTACTCGCGAAATTGCATGAGACCACGCCAAAGATGGTGAAGATTATGGTCACAGGCTACCCTAGCATAGAGAACGCCATGGAAGCCCTGAATCAAGGAGCAGACGCTTACGTTACAAAACCCGTTAAACCAGCGAAACTGTTAGCGCTCATAAAAGAGAAACTGGAAGAACAGCAGCAAGCTAAGAAGATGACAGAAAGCAAGGTCACAGACTGGATGAAAACAAGGGCACGCCAACTGGAACCTTGACACCTAAAAAGAATTTTTTTATTCTTCCACCCAAAACAAAAAACAAGGCAAACTTGCTAAAAGGGGAATACCCTTTTATTTTATCCGAGGCTTAACGGCTTTTTATTCAGCAGTTGCCTCGGAAGCCCCTTTGAATGGAGAGTAAAAGTAAGATGAGTTACGAGGAGAAGTGGAAAGTTTTAGCTGACCTCCTGATAGAACTTCAAAAAAGGGGCGAGAAGATTCCGGCAGAAGTGATGAATGATCTGCGCTCTGCCAAGACCATAATCCAAGTTCTAAAAGCCGACCCAACACACGTAGAAAGCATTTCTAGAATCGACACATACATGAGGAGCGTCGAATCGTACGCCATATTCACCGCGGAAAAGCTAGAACCAGAAATTGCGGAAGAGTGGCTGAAAAAACTCAAAGAAACAAAAAAAGTAAAGGATAAAGAAAAAAGGGAAGCAGTTCCCAGATTTATCCTCGGGGTTCCCCGAGACAAGAGGTGGATACGAATCCAAATTTCGGAAGATACGCCCCAAGAAGATGTGAAAAAACTCGTGAAAGAGAGCCAGCTTTCACATAAAATGCAGAAAAACGGGTACATGCTTGTTTACGGCAACGAAGAGAACATAAAATCCTTTGTTAAAAGGATGACGGAACAGTTCCGCGTCTCCAGAAATGGAGGAAACTAGCGTCTAAACTTTTGTATTAGTTAGTTTAATCCTCTTTTGTAAACACAGCTTATTTATAGAAGGTATTACAGAAAAGTTGTGAACACATTAGGGTAATTCCCGCCTATGCAAAAAACCGAGGGCGAATTAGAGAAAGATGCCTTACATTAAGAAAATTGAGCTCAAAGGCTTCAAGTCCTTCGGTCCGAAAACCGCCACCGTTACGTTAGATAGGGGCTTCACCGCCATTACTGGACCGAACGGAAGCGGAAAAACGAACATTGCAGACGCGGTCCTTTTTTGCTTAGGCGAACTCAGCGTTAGGAGAATGCGCGCTGCAAGCCTCTCCAAGCTAGTTTATCACGGTTACCCCGAATTGCAAGTTAAAAAAGCGAAGACCGCCAAAGTTGTTATCCAGTTTGACAACTCTGACAAACTCCTACCCGTGGACACAAACACAGTAACTATTTCGCGTGAAATCAACAGGGCAGGCCAAAGCATCTACCGTCTAAATGGAAGAAGAATTTCAAGAACTCACATTGTTAATATCCTTTCCATGGCAGGAATCAGTTCGACAGGGCACAATGTTGTTTTTCAAGGAATTATTGCAAGGATTGCCGAGATTTCTCCTCATGATCGCAGAAAAATGATATCTAATCTGGTTGGCATAGCACAATATGATGCTGAGAAGGCTGAGGCGGAGGAGAAGCTTCGAGCGGCTGACATTTCTATCCGAACGGCTATGGGCAGAATAGATGAAGTACAGAAGAGAGTAGATGATCTGGAAAGAGAACGCAACGAACTGCTTCGTTACATGTTTCTTCAAAAAGAGATCAAACGATTTGAGGCTATGAAGATTTTCGGTGACATCTTGGAAGTTCAGAGGAAGATAGATGATGTGACTTCTAAAATCGAGGCGGTTCGCAGCAAAGTTGAGAACTCGAGACAGTTAAGAGAACAGCTTAGGTCTCAACGGTATGAAGTTGAAGCAGAATGGAGAAAACTTGGTTCAGAAATGATTGAAGAGCGTGGAACGCGCCTTCTTGAAGTTCAATATGACATAGGGGAAGTTCGGTCGAAGATAAGCGAATTATCAACTAAGATTGGAGCCGGAACAGCAAGCGTTGATGGTCTCAAAAAAGTGATGGAAAACAACACACAGAAACTAGAATCTATAAAACACGAAGTTAATGATAACCGAAACGAGATTCGAAGATTAAAGCGAGAAAGGGAACGTTTCCTAACTGAAATTGCGCAGAAACAAGCTAATTATGATACGGTCTCAAACGAGGCGTCTCAACTGCGAGCCAGTTTGGGAGAAAACAGCAAAAAAATCAGAGAAGTTGAGGAGAAGCTAGAAAAGCACACCCAAGAACTGGTTAATCTTCGCAGCGACTTTATCCAGAGTCGAACATCCTTAAAGGTTCTTACGCGGCAACTAAATGAACTGGTAAAAAGAAAGCAGAACTTCGAATTCAACCTTACTGCTCTCAAAAAATCTTACGCAGACCTCAAGACTGTACAAAGAGACCAGTTAACGCGCTCCAAAAATCTTGAAAGAACTATAGAGAGAAGACTCTCACAAGAAGAATCTGTGAAGTTAGAGATTACCCAAGCGGGGAAGATCGCAGAATCCGCACGAGAAGCAGTATTAGAGTTTGCAACTCAAAGGGAAATGGTTGAAAAAGTTGCAACAGAAGAAACTGCGCTGAGGAACATCGAAGAGATGGCGGATTTGGGTGTAATTAAAGGGGTTCATGGGCGTCTCAAAAACCTGATCAAAATAGAAAGGGGATATAGACGAGCTGTAGAAGCGACTGCAGCTGGATGGCTGGATGCCATGGTTGTTCAGAACTTTGATACGGCATTCATGTGTGCTGAAACTCTGAAACGTATGAAATTGGGTAGAATCAAAATAATTCCCCTTGAAGAAATGTCCGAAATCAATTCCATCAGCACCCCGATGATTAGGGGAATTAACGGCACTGCTTCCAATTTCGTCAGATGTTCAAAAAAGTTTGAGCCAGCTGTAAGCTTTGTCTTCGGAGACACCCTTGTAACAAAAGATGGAAAAACTGCTTTTGCCGCTTCGCGAAACGGTCGTCGAACAGTTACTGTTAATGGTGACCTTTACGAGGCACAGGGCGGCTTCGAAAGTGGATATTATCGAGCGCCAGTTGACTATTCTTCCATCATTCCCAGCGAGTCAGCTGTAAAGAGTCTTGACGAAGCTGTGGGAGCTCTTCGAAGGCATTTGTCAAAAAGGGAGAATGACATAAGCGGTTTCAAAGAAGAAATTGAAGCAACCAAGTTAGAAATCGCCAGCTTGGCTGAAACTATTGTGACTCTTGGGGGGGAGATTAGAAGATTACGTCAAAACGTTAAGTATACACGACAAAACGTCAAACGCATCGAGAAGCATTTATCGAGAATCAACGAAAAAAGAGAAGAAGAAAAGACCAAATTAGGGGTTCTAAGATCACAACGTAACGAGCTTGAAAAAGAAATGGAAAATCTCCGCGAGGAATTAGCGGAATTACGTCTGAAAACGGATCCTTCTAGAATTCAGGAGATTGAAATTCAACGAGAAAAAATAGGGGACAATATTATCGAGTCTCGTAAAAGCATGGGCAATATAGAAACTAGGCTTGCTACACTCGAATCCAAGTTTGGGAACGTCCTCAAAATAGGCGCGGACAACATTAGAATCCAGATGAGAAAGCTGAAAGGGCAGATTGTAACGGTGGAAAACGAGGTTGAAGCAGCCAGCAAAGAAAAAGAAGTTCTTGAAAAGAAGCTTCTGGAACTAGAAAACACGAAGGGAGAGCTGTCTCGAACTGTTCTGAACGCCAAACAAGAATCCAAAAAATTCACGGTTCAGATTGATGACATTTACAAGAAGTTACGCCAATTGGATTCTGTGTATGAACGTTCAGACAGGCTCTATAACGAGCTACAATTCAGCCTCCAAACAAACCAAATGAAACTGGAACAGCACTCTCAACGATTGGCTGAACTGGGCTATGATGAACCTTTGCCGATTTCTCCGGAACAACTAGATATGGCTGAGATACCCCTCAGACTGCTACGTCTTGAGCTAAGTAGACTTGGCGCAGTAAATCAGCTGTCTCTTGATCACTATTCGGAACAGGCTTCGCGGTACAAAGAACTGTCCATACGCATGAACGAACTTGAGAAAGAAAAACAAGCCATACTCGCTTTCATGGACGAAATTGAAAAGAAAAAGCGCGCAGTCTTCATGGAAGCTTTCGAAAAGATCGATAATAGCTTCAGAAAATACTTCTCAAAGTTAACAGGCGGTGGAGAAGCAACTCTGGTACTTGAGAACCCTGAAGACCCCTTCGCTGGAGGAATGGATATGAATGTTCAATTTCGAAATAAAGCGTCTATCCTCGTAAGCGGAGCCAGCAGCGGAGAAAGATCCGTGTCTGCGGTTGCATTCATTTTTGCTCTGCAGGATTTCATGCCCACCGCATTCTACGTGTTCGACGAAATCGACGCGCACCTTGACCCCGTCCACGTATCCAGACTGGGAGATCTTTTTGCTGAAGAGTCCATGAAGTCACAGTTCGTGGTTATCACTTTGAAGCCAGAGATGGTCAGCAAAGCAAAGAAGGTCTGGGGAATCTACGAACGTAGCGGATATTCTCACGTGGTATCAGCTAAAATAAAGGAGACTACCTGATGCCCCAAACTACGAAAAAACCGTTCTATTTCAAGCCTCCATTGAGTGTACTCTTTGAGATTCACAAATTAGAGAAGGTACTGCCGTGGGACATCAACATCTCTTATCTGCTAACCATGTTCTTGGAGGAGATGGAACAACAAGGAGAAGTAGACTTTAGAGCCTCAGGCGTAGCATTAGAGTCCTCCAGCACAATATACCTCAGGAAAACCAAACTTTTGCTAAAACTGGAGGATCCCCCACCACCACCCAAAACACTACCAGATTTTATTCCTCCGCCCATGTTCCTTCCCCTTCGTTACGAGTTATCCTCAACCACTCTAGACAACTTGTTGAATGTACTGGATGAGGTACTAAAAGGCGAGAGCATACGCCCTCCAAAAATGCCTCAACCAATCTTACCCGCCCCAGAAATTTTGCCGCCACTCGATCTCTATTTGCTGAAAATTGAAGATCACATGAAGACCCTTTACGCTCAGCTCTACCAACTTGTAGGCACAGGAGAATTGATAGCATTCTCCAAGCTTGTTGCTGGTTTAGAAAAGATAGAAGCAACCAAAACATTCTTAATTCTTCTCTTTCTTGCCCAAAGAGGAAAGATAGGGTTATGGCAAGAGGAAGAGATAGAAGAACTGTACATTACAGTCATAGGAGACCCTGCTTTTGACGGAAAGCGAACAGAAATTATCTGAAGAAATCAAACAAGAGAAGTTCACTCGGCAATTAGCCTTACTGGAAGCAGGACTCTACGTGGCAGGGCGACCCCTTGATTTAAAGACCTTGGGAAATGTAACAGGAACACGATCTAAAAAAATGGTAAGAAAACTCGCTAAAACGTTAGTGGAGAATTACAAGAACCGTGACACAGCCCTTGAGGTCCTTGAACTTGAAGGGGAACGGTTCGTTATGCAACTGAAAACCGAGTACACTGCTAAAGTTAGAAAATTATCCACAAGACCACTCCTTTCCGCAGGTCCACTAAAAACCTTATCATATATTGCATTTAGACAACCAATTCTTCAGACCCAAGTTATTGATGTTAGAGGACACCACTCTTATGGTCACCTTAAACAACTAGAAGAAATGGAACTGATCTTCCGCGAAGGGGTTGGAAGAAAAAGGGCAATAAGAACAACACAGTTTTTCGCTGACTTTTTTTGTTTAAGCCATGAACTACGAGTCATGAAACGTCAGCTTAAAACCATATTCCAAGAGGCAGACAAGCCTGAAGTAAAGGCAGAAAAGATTCAAGAATAATAGTCTGCGAAGATAAGCTTATATGTCAAGTTTTGCTAGTTCATCGAGATCTATGAGATGATGTAAGCTTGTCGGTATGGCACGGAGATCAACATAAACGCAAAGATTCGGGCGGAAGGAAAAGAGCTAACCGAAAGAAAAGAAGATATGAAAAGGGCTTCTTCCCAGCGGAAACTGCGCTGGGCAAACAGAAGAGAAAGATTATTCGGAAACATGGGGGTAACGAGAAGATTCGACTTTTAGCAGTGAACCAAGCAAACATCTCTGATGCTTCTGGAAAAACTGTAAAAGTAGAGATAGTTCGTGTGATAAAGAACCCAGCCAACGTGGACTACGACCGACGAGGCGTAATCACAAAAGGAACAATGATTGCGACATCCTTGGGAAACGCACGTGTAACATCTCGCCCTGGACAAGACGGTATTGTAAACGCGATTCTTGTCTCCAAAAAGGGCGACTGAAAAAATCTATCGGCGTAAGTCAGAAAGTTCTTTCGCAATCTTCTTCAAAGTTTTACTTTTCGATTCTTTTTTGGGAACAACAAGTAGCCCAGTTCTTCGCCATGGAGAACTTGGATACGCAGCATCAGATACTATCTCAGGCTGCAGACCCAACCGTTTTGCGGCTCTTTGAAGCTCCTCCAGTTTTGGCGCGGATACAGCGAGTTTTTTTGGAACTCTTCGTCCATCGGTTCTGGTCTTGCTTGCGTCAAAGTAAATGGACCAAAGAAAAATCTTGTTTTGTTTCCGCATTTCGATCCGATCTGCTAAACGATTTAGAGCGTTTTATTAGTTGCGGTAATCACTTTCTGGTCTCGAGATTTTTGGAACAGTTGAGCTGAATCAATGTTTCCCAGAGACACGAAGACATTATAGTCAAAAACGAAAAAATCCAACAACACATCATAGACAATTGCGATTAAAATCATCTCATTCAGCATAAAAATTTCAAAAATAGGAATTGGTTGTGCAAAGCGTAAAAAATACTCAGAAACGTTTAAATAAAGCGGTCCGTGTGAAACATAGGTTTTGTGAGGCGAAAAAGGATTTTGCACAGAATCGGTTACGTCCTTCACGTAAGCAACACAAAAAATATGATTCTTAAGGCTGAAAACATTCCCCGCATCGGCGACAAAGTGACGAATGAAAACCTCAAGCCCGTGGGAACAGTTTTTGACGTCTTCGGTCCCACATCCTCCCCCTATGTGGCTGTGAAACCCCACATCCAGAGCCCAGAACAGCTTGTTAACCACATTCTTTACGCAGTCCCCTCTAAAGACGAAAGAAAAAAGAGGAAAAAAAGATGACAGAAGAAAACCTCCCACAACCTCCGAGAATTCGAAGGTGCCCAGAATGTGGAAGCAATCGTCTCATGCGAGACTACGAATGCGCTGAGATAGTCTGCATGGGCTGTGGCTTCGTCGTCGCTACTAAACTCGCAGATCAAGGACCAGAGTGGCGCGCCTTTGACGATGAGCAACGCGCTAAACGCGCCAGAGCCGGCGCTCCCCTTACATTTACAATTCATGATAAAGGCCTCTCAACCATGATCGACTGGCACGATCGAGATGTTTACGGCAAGAGGCTTGCTCCGGGTCAGAAGGCTCAGATTTACCGGTTACGAAAGTGGCAGCGGCGCATTAGGGTCTCTGACGCCACGGAGAGGAACCTTGCTTTTGCTCTTTCTGAGATATCCAAGATAGCGAACAATCTTAATTTGCCCAAAAATATTCTTGAAACTGCTTCGGTTATCTATCGTAAAGCGGTTAAGGAGCGGCTCATCAGGGGAAGGTCTATTCAGGGGGTAACTGCCGCCGCTATTTACGTGGCTTGTCGGCAGTGTGGAGTGGCTAGAACTCTGGACGATATTGCTCAGGCTTCTACTGTAAACAAGAAAGAGGTTGGACGAAGCTACCGTTTTCTGATAAAGGAACTTAACTATTTCATTCCGCCCCTGAAGCCGAGCCAGTATATAACCAAGTTTTCTAACCAGTTGACCATGCAGGGAAAGGTTGAGGAGATCGCTCATAAGATACTCGCTACAGCCAAGGAACTGAAGCTCACTTCAGGAAGGGGACCGACAGGCATAGCCGCGGCAGCCAGTTACATCGCGTCGGTTTTGACTGGAGAAAGAAAAACTCAGAGAGAGATCGCAGAGATTGCTCAGGTGACGGAAGTAACCATAAGGAACCGCTATAAAGAACTGGTTGAACGTCTCCAGTTTGTCATCTACCTTTAACTCCAATTTAAGCTGAACTTCATGGCGTCAAAAAAAACTTTTAATGCATAGCCTCAACTCATATTGAGGCTTGTAGTTGTCAGTTTGCCCCAGATGTGGAACCGAGGTGACTAAACCAACCAAAACGTGGTCTATGGTTGGCAGACCCAGCAAAACTGGTGAACGGTTCAAGCTTACGTTGGGGATTTTCGTGTGTCCTGAATGTGAAAGGCGATTCCGGACTGTTGTGGGAAAAGAGAAAGAGAGGATAACTCTTAAAGGCATAGTTGAGGAGATTAAAGGAGTTGAGAAGGGGCTTGTGCAGACGTTGGGTGATTTAAGGGAAAAAGTTGAGAAACTGAAAGACGAAAGAGCTGAACTTCTGGAAGAAATAGAGGAACTCAAGAGAGCAGGAGAAGAGAAAGCTAACACTCTGGAAGAAGAGGTAGCCTCACTTCGAGAAGAAGTGGAAGCCCTGAAGGAAATGCTGGGCGACCTCGAGTAACAACGCTATAAAGAAAGTCAGCCGTCTTGCATTGGCAGTTTCTAGCAACGTGAACAGTTTTGAAGCTTTGCCAAAACAAGCCATTTTTGTTCAGGTTAAAAGGTTATGAAAGAACTATAATTTAGAAAAGGCAGAAAACAAAAATCCACGGTGAAGAAGACTGATTTTAGTTAGGAACTCTTTTTGCGACGCGCGTCAAGCAGGAGGCGCTTTTTTATTAGGTCCTTAACTTCTTCATGGAATTGTTGATCCTTTTCAAGTTTCAGGAATTCGCTGTTGAATCCTTCGAATCCTATCGGAATTTCCAATCGTATGGTAATGCAGGGATTTCCCATAGCCATCTCAAATTTTCTCTTAGCCTCTTCATACTCAGATTCTGGTTTTATGTCTCTAGGTTCTATCCATTTTTTAACCAAAGTGTTCACACCCATAAATTGAATCTTACAACTAGATAAAAGCTTGCGAAGCCTAACTGAATGAGTGATGTGATTATACCCACTTTTGTGAACTCGGTGAAACTCAGAGAGATCCCCTCGCGTTTGAGGGCTCCTATGCCCATTATGATTACAGCGCCACTCAAAGGGGTAGTGGCTCCTCCCAGATTCGTTCCGAGGATCAACGCTGACCACACGGCTGCTGAGCCTAATCCGGGAACTGCGGTGATTATCGGAGTAAAAGTTAGGGCAATTGCGATGTTGCTTACCGCGCTGCTTGCAAGACCGCTAGCCCACAGAGTCGTCATGGTTGCCCCTAATTGGCTTTGTCCGACCGTTTGGAAAAGTTGCGTCGATATGTCGAGTAAGATTCCTGTGCTTCCTAGACCGCCAACCAAGAACATGAAACCTGCGATGAAGAATATTGTCTCCCAGTCTAGTTTTTTGAAAATCTCTGTGGGATCCGAACCGCTCAGGGCCAAGGCAAGTACAGCGCATCCCAAGGCCACAGCTTCGGGTCCAATTCCAAGGGTGTCCAGTGCCAAAAAGAGTCCTATCATAAGGATGAGGATTAGGATGGAACGGTAAAAGAGTTTCTTGTCTTCCACGCTCTCCCAAGGATTATATTCTGGCAGTTTTCTTTTCTCGCCGAGTCTTGATTTGAAGAGCATATACAAAACAAAGATAGTTATCGCCCAGAGGGCAAGTTCACAAATGGCTAGGTATCCAATGAAGTTCGTAAAGCTTATACCCGCTTGAAGACCGATTATCATGTTAGATACTGAGCCGATCAGAGTGCTTGTTCCCCCCAGATTAATCATTATCATGGCAGAAATGAAGTAAGGCACTGGATCGTAACGTAACAGCTTGGTTATGGTTGCCATTGCGGCGGCTATGAGCAGCATTGCTGTTGGGTCGCTGAGAAACATTGAAACAATGGCAGATGTCAAGCAGATAGAGACAAAAAGTATACGGGGATTTCCACCCGAAAGTTTGACGGCATACAAGGCTCCGAAACGAAAGAGTCCACTCCGCTCAGCCACTTCTACCACAATCATGACGCCTATCAGCAGAGCGATTAGCCGAATGTCGATGAACCCAAAAGCTTCGCCGTATTCGAATACGCCGTAGAGGAGGCCGAACCAGGCGGCAAGCAAAGCTCCGATCATGGCAGCGACTGACATGGGAACAAATTTGGTAGCGGCAAGTAGAACTGTTAGCATGTAGATGAGAATAAAGATTATTTGAACTGGGTCCATTTTAATCCCTGGTCTTCATTCGGTCAGTCATTTTGACGAGTCGATCTGCTACAGATTCGGCTTTTCGTTCGACTATTCGATAAAGGATTCGCCCAATATCATAAATTAGGATGAGAATCATTCCAAGAGCAACATAGACAGTAGCGGTTGCCAACGGGACTTTAACACTCGGCTCTAGTGTCCCTATTAGAGGTTGAAGAGCGGTTGCCACTAGAATAATGACAATAATATATATGAGCTCTCGTGCAGCCCTCTTTGGAGACCGCTCTTCTTTTATTCCCAATCGTTTAACGAATATGTCAGTTAGGATGTCGCTTAGCACCAAGGCATCCGCCAATGCACGTATCAGAAAGATTGCTGTGAAGATTAGTGCAATGGTTCCTATTAGCGTGCCGGCGTTTATGTTGAGGCCAGGAAGATTAATGCCCTCCATCGTGCCCGGAACAAAGGTGTTTATCAGATAGAAGATAATCGCCATTACCATACTCATCGTTAATCGAGGAAATCTACGCCGAACCTCTTCACCAATGGGCTTCCCAACCAATCGTCTATCTCCCAAGGACTTCGCTATATGTTTTGATGATATACATGAATATTAACGCTACGATAGTATCCAAACGAATAACAAAAAGACCTCAACAAAATCCTTAAAAACGAATATGAATTACGTTTAGCTGGTCGTCAGCACAAATTTTTCAAGAATTTTTCCCAAAAATGTGGTATAAATTTTACTAGAAACCATTCGCAGCAAGTTCAGACACTTCAACATGTAATCTCTTACATTAAATGAAGATGTAAAAGATTAAAACTGCGTGATTAATTGCAGCCATTGTTGAAATTTGTCAGCGGAAATTGGCGGTTTTAGTTAAAAAAGAAGGTTCATGGAACCGCTTTTGCATAGTTTGTTGAAACTTTTTGTTGCCAGAATCTCGAAGAGACAAGTTTTGTGCATCTTTCGTGGTGCTAAAGCTTTTGTGCTAGAACGGACTTATATTCCTCTCAATATCTATCAGAAAAATGGGGTTCACCGTGGAAAAGAAAGAATTGAAGAGAATGGCTGTTGTGCTGCAAGAGTTGGGGCTAAGTTACACAGAGACTCTTGAGGTCATAAATGAAATGTCTAAGGATGTAAATAACGCCAAAAAGCTATGGAGAGACGGATACAAGTCTAAGCTCATCAAAATCGCCTTAACTCTGATAACGTTTCCTGAACCCACGCCCATAAGCGAAACTATGGGCGCAGCCGTTCTAGTGGCGGGACTTGTTCAAAACAGAATCAAAAAGTCAACATTACATGTGGAAGATGTTTACAAAATGTTCCAAGACGTGAACAATGACATACTGAAAATCAGACAATTTAAAACTTGACAACTTTTAATTTATTTTTGAACAACAGGCCACGGTCAAGAATGGGGCTTTTTGTCTGGAACCAATTCTTTTAGTTTTTCTTCAGGTGCACCCAGACAGTAGAGGATCCCGGCAAGGTTGTCCTTAGTTATGACGCCAGACGCCACTTTCTGAAGAACCGCCTTAGGATAAAGTGCAATGCCTAACCCTGAATTTTGGAGCATGAACCGGTCGTTTGCCCCATCACCAACCGCAACCACCTGCTCCATCAAAAGATTTTCTTTCTCAGCTATCTCCCGCATCAACTCAGCCTTTCGTTCCGCATCAATTATAGGTTCCACTACCTCGCCAGTCAGTTTCCCGTCTTCAATCACAAGCTTGTTGGCGTAAACATAGTCGATACCAAGTTTTTCCTTGATCTTTTCAACAAACTGGGTGAAGCCTCCAGAAATAAGGGCTATCTTATAGCCTAGGGCTTTGAGGGCTGTTATCAGTTCCTCAGCGCCTGGAGTTACATCCAAGTTTTCGACTATAGAGTCGAGTACCATGACATCTAAGCCCTTTAAGAGCTGAACTCTTTCCTTGAGGGCTTGCTTGAATTCTATCTCTCCATTCATGGCTCGTGAGGTGATTTCGCTGACTTTCCCGCCGACACCAGCAGCCTTTGCCAGCTCATCGATCATCTCAGCATCAATCAGTGTGCCGTCTACGTCGAAGACAATCAACCTTTTTAGTCTCCGAAAAACTGTGTCCTTCTGAAAGACAACATCCTGCCCAACCATTTTGCATTCTTTGTTCAAGGCTTCTTTGAAGTCTTCGATTGGAATCGTGAGGTCGTTGATGTCGATGAGTATCTCCATGGCATTCAATTCTCCATAGGCAATCATCCGTATCCGTTCGATGTTTGCGTTGTTCTGAGAAAGAAAACGTGAAACCTTTGCCACTATGCCTAGTCTGTCCTTTCCAAGGGTTGTTAAGAGCACAAGTTTTTTTCCGCTCTTCCGTCGCCCAGATAGGAGAGGCTCTATGTTAACATCCAAGCCTATCTTCTTGCCCATATCCATAAGCTGACTTCTAAGACTCTCAAGAGATACTGACATGGCACGACAGTCCACTATCATAAAGATAGCGAAAAGTCCCCTCATGCTGAAGGCTTCGATGTCAACGATGTTCCCGTCTGCATTAGCAATCAACTCTGTTATCTCGGTGGTCAAACCCGGTTTGTCTTTTCCGGTTGCCGTAATCACTACGAAAGGCTCGGACATGTTAGCATTTCCCCTCAGAATAACGGTTTTTCGAATCAACGAATAGTCTCGCTCTTCAGTTAATAAATATAGCTTTTGGAGGCATTACCATTTTTTTCTGTCAGTTCAAAAAAGTGATTCTCTGATCATATGATGATTTGAAACAGCAGGTATGCCACCAACAGGAGGTTACAAAACATGAATTTTGCAGCAAAAACTAACTAACAACAGGTTCTCCGAAAAAATGGAGGGAAATTAGGTTCTTGCGGCTGCCTTCTCCAGCACAGCCTCTAGGAATCTCTTTGTTGACGTTAGCTTCATCCAGGTCTCGGGACAGGCCTGCAACTCATATCTCGGTGTATCTCCAATTTTGCTTTGGACTGATATGATTGGGTTCAACCCCCTTTCTGTTCAAGTAACATAGGAATTGACCCAGTCACAGCCCAAAAAGTTAACCGATTAGCAGACACTACCAAAAACTGCTAAGATTTAAATGGTCTCTTCTAGTATTTACTTAATCAAAAATTTCACGAGAACTCCGTATGTCGTTGATAACTGAAATTCCACATCTTGAAGCGTTCGCTACTGGACTATTATATCAATTAGGATTCTGCACAGCAGCTTGTTTCCCAGATATTGTGAAGGCGAAATAAACATGATCATGGAACTCGTAGCCGAATCACTGAAGTTAACGGTGCTTGCAGGACTGGCTATAGCAGGAATATTAGTTATCATCATATGGAAAAAGAATCAGACAACAAAAGTAACTTACATGAAGGCCGTTATTCAAGCAGCATCCTTGGCTGCAATATTTTACTTATTCACCTATCCTGTAAGGCCACTTCTTATACTAGCCGTTATTCTGATAATGCCCATTGTTTTGGGACGATTCTTTTGCGGCTGGATTTGCCCGTTCGGCTTATACATGGATGTACTTACTCTAATCCGAAAGACCTTTCAAATACGCTACAGAGTCATCCCCGATAAACTCAACAAGTTCTTACATAATTTCAGATATGCGTTGTTACTCCTCTTTCTAAGCCTAGCTTTGATTCTGAGTCTAATAGAACCACCCTCAACATTGAACCGTCTCACTATTATGGCATTACTTTTCGCGGGTCCTTTCGAACATCTAGGACTCTTGCTTGGACCTATGGTACCTCTGATTGTACCCTGGAAGGGGCCACTAGAAATTGGCGGATTGTACTTTAGTTTCCCTTACATTCAAGATGTAATCAAATACTCCAGCGAAAATTTTGTTACAATAAATGCATTAATTTTCTTGGCATTAACAGGTGTAGGGTCATTCTTCGTGAGACGCGTTTGGTGCCGCTTCTGTCCAACAGGGGCATCGATTGCCGTTGTGAATAGGTTCAAGGGTTTTAAGTGGGCTCCTGTGCTTCATCTTAACAAGAACGAAACAAAATGTACTAAATGCGGAATTTGCAAAAGAGTTTGCCCAGTGCAGGTCACTGAAGTGTACGAGCAGAAGGGAGGAAAAATAATGACTTCAATGTGCATGCTATGTTTCCGATGCGTTGAAATGTGTCCTTACGAAGATTGCTTGATAGTAAACTTGGGCAGAAAAACCGTTTTCAAGTCTCGAAACTGGTTGGAACCATCAGAAGTTGATTGAGAAATTAATAGACTTTAGGCGAAAGTTTGGTGTTGTCTGTTGCCCAGTAACATTTCAGATGTTATCTTCATGTGATGAATGTGTTATATTAGTTCAAGAAATTTTTAAAAGCGAAATATTGAATTATGAACCATGTATAAAGAATGGTAGTTTACCGTTAATGTGAGTGGAAATGTCTTGGCATCTCGATCAACTAAACTAAAAATATTTTTATTGGCTGATTTGGTAATTCTAGCTTTTGTAATTCCAGGTTACTTCTATGTCGATTCACAGATTTCAAAACCCGCCAATTTTCAAGTAACAGATTTGATTCTTGATTCTGATTTGGTACAAGTTTGGGAACCTGTGCAAATATCGGTTAACGTAACTAACATTGGAGACGAGAGCGGTAACCATACAGTAACGCTAACAATAGATGATATTCCGATAACAACAAAAACTGTTCAGCTTTCAGGGGGAGAAACTACAACAGTAGTATTCACAGCAACAGAACCAACTGAAGGCAACCACACAATTACAATAGGGAGCGCGACGGGATTATTCAGGGTCACGTCCGAAGCGCCAACCAAACAGGCTGAACTACAATTAACAAATCTGGTAACCAGTCGAAACGAGGCTGAAATTGGAGACACAATAACTGTTTCAGTTACGGCAGCCAACATTGGAGACGAGGCGGGCGATTTCTCGTTGGAACTTTTTGTAAACAACCAGAAAAGAGGAACTAAAAGCATCCAGTTGGATGGTGGCAAAACCACGCTTGTACAGTTTGAAATTGTTGAAAATGCTGAAGGCGAATATGTGGTAAAGGTGGGGACTTTGACCACATCATTTAGAATTACTTCTGAGGCTCAATCAGTTAAACCCGCAGAGTTCCAAGTAACCGATTTAACGGTTAATCCCTCCTCTGTCTTAGCTGATGAAGTTGTGGAAATCTCGGTTGAAGTAACTAACGTTGGAGAAGCAACGGGCACATATACAGCGACCCTCTACATTGACGATGTCATAAGAGACACCAGAGATGTTTCGGTTGCTGGTCAAGCATCTGTGGGTGTAGATTTCGAAGTCTCGGAAACTAGCCAAGGCATTCACAGCGTTAAGGTAGCAAATCAGGTAGGCTCATTTACTGTTGAAAGTTTGGCTCCTGCATCACCAAACACAAAATTGCACGGATTGTCTGTAAGCCCATATGAAGTTTGGGGCGGGGAGACCGTGACCATCAGAGCCAAAGCTGACAATCGGGCAAATGAACCCGGTACACTTCAGGTAAGGATTTTGATTGATGGAGCAGTTGAAGCAATTAAAACGTTCTCGTTGGATGCAGGTGCAACAGATGTGCCAATTGAGTTCTCAGTTACAGCCGAGAGCGGACCCACAGATGGACAGACAGAAGGCTACAGGGTTGAGTTGGTAAATATAGGGAATCAAACCAACACTTTAATTGGATTTTTCCAAGTCGCTCCTGAGGGCTTCCCCCCACTCTCTATTAACAGGTCAGG
>SOJY01000238.1 GCA_004376385.1 Candidatus Bathyarchaeum sp. | reverse complement strand
ATTTTGTCTTCACCGAAATTGAACTTTTCTCGCTTGTATTTTGTGTGATACTGGATGTAATCGAGTATGCTGCAGTAGTGTTGACAATGCCAGTGGTAGGCGATGTGTTTGATGTTGCTGGAATCTTGGTTTGCCTTGTCATTTTCCGCTGGATTGGATTGGTATCCTTGGTGGAGTTAGTGCCAGGTGCAGATATTCTCCCTATTTTCATCATCACATGGTTAATGTGGTATTTCCTCAAGAAACAAAAAATAGCCACCCACAAACTCTAGCATTTTCGATTCGATGGTGACGCAGTCGTGCGCGTGTAAGGAACCCCTTTAAACAAAAAAGTGGAGAGTTCGGGAGACATCTCCAGTCAAAACTTCAAAAGTTGTTGTGACTCTTGGGTTTAGGATGGGAGGCTAAATTTTTGTCCCCAAACTCGAACGTGTTACACGTTTAGCTGTATTGTTTTTACGTTAAGGGTTTCTGTGTCAAGTATGGATATTGTTGGTTTTCCGCTCAGGATGCCGCAAGCTTCAACCTGATTGATGACAAGTGTTCTGCCTTTTCGGTACGTTTTCGGCACGTGAGTATGCCCACTGACTAGTACATCGTGGCTTTCCAGCTCGAGAATGGATCGCATAAGCTCCGTTTGGTCACCGTGTAACCGGGCAATTCGTAATCCGTCAACTAGCACAAACGCTAATCTTGTCGTCACAGAAGTTCTTTGTTGCTGCTACTTAGGCGGATGCAAGATTACTATAGTTGAGATTGTGTTGGACGACAAAGCTTAGTTCCTTTCCCCCTTTTATACAATAAACTGAACTTAGTAAAACACTATTAGTATGAATTTACGTTAGTATTAGGTGGTGTTTAGCTTGGCATCTCTTAGGGCTTTAGCGCCCTCTTTAACCAGAATCACCATCGCCGGAGCAGTCGGCGCAGCATTACATATCGGTCAAGGAAACAAGAATCTAGTAGACGCAAAGGCTGTCGAGTTTTCGAGAGCCGTGCTAAATCAAACTGAAGTTGACGGCGAAGTAATTTCCTGCGAAGGACCCAAAGACAATGCGCCAGCGTTCCTGAACAGAGAAAAAGTTGGAACCGGCAAAGGACCAAAAGTCGAGTTTGTCATTGATCCTGTTGACGGCACAACTGCAACAGCTAAAGGCAGGAAAGACGCTATTTCCGCTCTTGCTTGTGCACCTGCTGGTTGCCTTCAGGTGCTACCCGACGACGGATATTACTTTAAGGTGGCAACTGACTGTCGGTCTATGGGCAAGATTTCCTTAGACATGTCCGTTGAGGATATTGTTAGCACAGTTGCCGACGCGAAGGGGTTGCCCCTTGAAAACTTCACGGTTATTATGTTGGAGCGGGAGAGACATTTGAATATTCTGAAGAGTTTAAGGAAACTTGGGGTTCGGATTCTTTTGCTTCCTGACGGTGATATTGCGGCAGCCGTTGTTGCGTGTATTCCCGACAGTGGGGTTGATCTTTTGTTGGGGGCTGGTGCAGGACCTGAGGCAACTATTGCAGCTACTGCTGTGAAGTGTCTGGGCGGTACTATGCTTGTGAATGTTTGGAGAGACAAGAAGGATGATGCTGGTCGGCTGGATCGGCTGATAGATGTGGGCGTTGATGTGGACAAGACTTACAACGAAAACGAGTTGGCGAAGGGCAACGAGCTTGTTTTCGCAGCTTCTGGAGTTACTAAAGGTGAGCTTTTGGGTGGAGTACGTTTCACTTCAGTTGGAGCAAATGTCCGTTCGTTTTGTGTAAGGTTGCCTAGTGGGACAATCGAGAAATCGGAGACAACTCTTCGTTTCAAGGAGCATCCGGTGTACAGAACTGTTGATTTGAATGGGCGTCCGCTTTGTAGTCAGAATCGTTTTTGAGAGACCACAACCCATACTATAGAGTAGCTAGAGTGGGTGAATTGTAGTATGGGATATGTTGGTATCCACAAAAAGGGAGAACTTTCCCTTTCTGATTTGCTACAGTCCGTTAAAGAACGGTCAGACTTTCACAGGGCAGGAGCTATTGCCACGTTTGTTGGGGTGGTTCGGGGTGAAACATTGGGCGGCGAAAACGTAGAAGGCTTAGAGCTGGAAGCCTATGAGGAGCAGGCTAACAAGGTTCTTGGCGACATATGTGCTGATTTGAAGAAGAGGGAGGGCGTTGTTGATGTTCAGATTCACCATTTTGTCGGAGAGTTCAGTGTCGGCGAAGATCTTGTTTATGTTGTGGTTGCTGGCGGTCACAGAGAAAACGTTTTCGGGGTTCTACAAGAGGCTGTGGAACGCTACAAGAGTGAGGCTCCAGTCTTCAAAAAAGAGCATACAGTAAACGAAACGGGCGATAGGGAAGCGTATTGGGTCAGCGAAGGAGAAGCACAGGAAAAACGCAGAAAAAAGTAAATTGACATTTGACTTGAACGATATGTTTAAGTTTTTGAGCTGAAGTGTTATTGTGGAGATGAATTGGAATGCCAGTCTATGGTTATATTCTAGTTACATTAAAGTCAGGTGCTGAAAGGGACGTCTGCGAGAAGGTCGCCAACTTCGAAGAGGTTGTCCAAGTTGACGAGCTTTACGGCGAATACGACGCCATCGCAAAGGTGCTAGTTGAAGACCTAGCTGACTTGGACAAGTTCCTGACAGACAAACTAAGGTCGTTATCAGACATTTTCCTGACGACAACAATGATTGTAGCAAAAGAATACAAAAACGAATAAACGCGTCGGGGACAAAACAGGGAAGCCCCGCCATTTTTTGGCATCCAACAAACCAGCAGCAAACCCGCCTTTTAAAAAGCATAAAACCAGCAACATATTCTTTTAGTAGTCTCATAACCCACGCGTAAGGACTTGTAACACAGAACATATTAGGAGACTAATAATACTTCATTGTTGAAAACAGTACTTTACGAGGCTAAAAACAAATCTTTATATTGTAGCATGATGAATGTTTTTTAGATAACAATGGAATCAAAGAGGAAAACAGCCCGAAATCACGAAACATGGCTTAATCAATATAGCGGGGGGAGTCGAAGACAGTATGAGCGGGCATGGCGATATTTTGAGAAGTTTTTGGGAGACAAATCTGAAGCTTGGATTTTGGCTAATCGAGACTCGGAAGACTTTGCTTCACACTTGGTAGATTTTCATTTATGGCTCAAAGAACAAAAAGCTCAGAGGGGAGATAAGAAACTTTCTGATAATACGGCTAGATCTATTTCTAATGCAATTAGGGGTTATATGGTTCATGTTGGAATCCCTTTACGTTTAACTAGACAACAAAAAGAAGTAATAACAAAAGTCGTGAGTATGCCCGAAAAAGACTATCCCATGAGCCTCAGGACAAAAGAGCAACTTTTGAGAGTTGCTAATCCGATTGAGGAATATGTTCTTTGTGCTGGAATCAGCTTTGGCTTGCGAATTTCCGATTTTATGTTAATCCGTAGGGGACAATTAGAACCACTTATGGACAGAGAAATACCGATTCAATTAGATTCGATGCCTACCATAAAAGAGGGCGTTTCTGCTTTTCCCTTCATTGATAAAGATGCGCATGAAGCTATAAAGCAACGGCTCAAAGAAATGGATATGGAAGGGCGCACAAGCCCAGACGAGCTGATGATTAAGTTCAGAACCAAAAATCCAGAAAAAGAAGTTAATCTGATTTTAAAGAAGCTATTCGCGAAAGCTCAGATTCCGCTCGGAGAATTTAGGGTTAGATTTCATACAATATGTAGAAAATTTCTGACTGATAAACTGGCTGCTGTATGCTCAGAAGATAAATGGAAGCATTTTGTTGGTAAAAAGACCACTAGTCCGTATGTGAGTCATGAGGGATGGGAAGCCTACAAGAAGGTTATGCAGTTTACGAACGTTAATGGTCGAACGGTCATGTCAGCCTTCACCAATGAGCAACTTGAAAAAATATTGAAACAAAGAGACCAATACATTGAGAGCCTAAGGACTGAACTGGAAATGCTGGGGAAAAGGCAAGAAGAAACGTTTGGCATGGTAAATGCTACTAGGACTCAACTTGAGGGGAGATTAGCGGAGAGAGATGGAGAAGTCAGGGACTTGAAAAAGAAATTTGCATGGTTGAAGTCCGTTTATGAAGCTAAAGAACTATTGTACAAGCAACTTGACCCCAAAGAACTTGAAAAAACGATCCGTGGCATAATGAAAGAATGTAAACAGGAAAAAGGCTGATGCGCACCCATTTTGTTTGAAAATAAGCTTTACTTTTTATAATATTTTACTGTTACATAGTGTAATTCAGTGGTGTAATTGAGGAAAACAGCAAGGTGTCCTTTTTATAATATTTTACTTTTACATAGTGTAATTCACTGGTGTAATTGAGGGAAAAAACTCAGCAAGGTGTCCTTTTTATAATATTTTAACCAGTAAAGATAAAAAAGGAAAAAGTAAAGATAAATAAGGAAATTTCAGCTAAATGTTAATTGTTATTTACACTAGTCTACTTTTTTCAGCTAAATGTTAATTCCTATTTACACTAGTTTACTTTACTTGTTTATTTTTTTGTTAAAGTAAAAAGGACATCTTGCTACTTTTCGCGCCAAATCTTAAAAATAGATAAAAACCACAATATTACTGGGTTAAAAACTTTAAAAAAATAATTCACCCAAAAACAGATTACCTAGAATTATTACTCGAAAGCCCCGACGGGTTAACAGCCAATGAAATATCTGAAATCTACTTTGA
>SOJY01000221.1 GCA_004376385.1 Candidatus Bathyarchaeum sp. | reverse complement strand
TCAAAGTGTGGAGAAAAACTGCCTGAAGACCCAAAGTTTTGTACAAAATGTGGAGCCCCTGTAAATATTGAGGCAACAGCAGCGAATACAGTTGTTGAACGGTTCGAAAAAGATCCACATCTGCAGGAACACTGGATAAAACGAGTAATTGCATATGCCATCGATTCCATAATAGTGGGCGTCGCAACTTCACTTTTGCTTATTGTCACCTTATTTCCGATCTTTATAACAAATCCTTTCGAATTCCTTAACCTATTCAGTTTCCCATTCGCCACGGGCGCACTCTTAGTTATTTATTGCATTATTGCAGAAACAGTGTATGGCACCACAATCGGAAAGAGTTTACTGGGGCTCAAAGTTGTTACGACAGCAAACGAGAAAGTAAGCCTTGAAAAAGCATTCATACGAAACATAAGCAAAATCCATCCAGTCCTACCACTTTTGGACGTAATCGGCGGCTTACTAACATCAACAGACCTTCACCAGAAATACAGCGACCGAATAGCCAACACAACAGTTGCCTAAATTCCCAGATTCTGCCAAACCTAGGTTGTCTGGAAGACTAACATTTAGGCGAGACATTTAGATTCGTGAAACTGCCATAACGATTGCTCTTGCAATCATGGAAACGCCGACAATTATTATTAGTGTGGACCAGAATACGAACCATTGTGTGCTTTCGATAAGGAATAACTGGATGAGAAATGCTGCTCCTCCCCAGTAAACCAAGTTCCCTACGTTTTCTGCTCTTTTGCTCCATGACGAAGGAACAAAAAATCGTAGTGCCAAGAGGACTATTTGGAATAAACACACAGCTATGCTAAATTGTCCAACAGCCTGATAGACGGTTAAGTGGATTCTAGGAAACTCTGGTGCAGGGAATACAATGTCAGTGTTTGAGACATCAACTAGCTTAAAGTCTTTTAAGAAGTCCAGTATGTTGTCAAACAGGTTAGGTGTGATGACAAAGAGGGTTCCCACAAGGAGAAGGAAAAATCCGATAGCAATGGCGGTGAAGAGCCATTCTCCATATTGGCTGGGTTTTTCCTTGCTTTCGTTCAAATAATTCACTTCAACTATTGCTTTTTTGCAGTAATTGCTTATAATATTTTTCTATGATTGAACGAGGTATATGTTTTAAATACTTATAACCAAAATAATAGAGTAGAATTGTGAAGGTGAATGTTATGCTATATTGTCATAAGTGTGGCTCTGAAGTTAATGAAGAAATGACTTTTTGCCCCAAATGTGGCACTGCTATAAAGGTTACAGAAACTGCGTCAACTGAACGTTACATAAGCGAGAAAGCTGAAAAACAGGAAAAACACGAGAAACACGAAAAAGAGGAGAAAATGGAGAAAGGCGAACCGCAAGAAAAACATGAGAAACAACAGTTCGGCGTTTTAGGTCCGTTGATCGGCGGTTTCATTCTAATAATAGTGGGTTTCATGTTCTATCTTGCAGTATCTGGCGCCATTAACGTACGTTCCATCTTTCCATTCTTCTTAATCATAATTGGCGGAATTGTGATACTGGGAGTAGCGATAGGCGCAGTTATGGCTAGAAAAAAGAATCCAATGCCCTAACACCAATACAAACAGTCTATTAACAGAACTGCAGTTATCCAGTGTTGGTCGATGGGACAGCAATGATTGGCGTAGACATCCTAAAGCAGATTGTTAATCCTTGGCATGAATCTTTAAAGAATCCTGCCGAGGCACAGCAAAAAGTCTTAGAGAACCTGCTTGAAGGATACGCCAAAACACTTTACGGAAAAAACCACTCAGCCAACGAAATCAAAGATGGTTCATCATTTCGCGCAAACTTTCCAACAATAAACTATGTTGGTCTTCGTCCATATCTTGAAGAAGTTAAAGCTGGTAACCACTCCGTCATCCTGCCTGAGCCCCCGTTATGTTGGGTGATGACCCGAGGCTCCACAGGCATGTCCAAGGTTCTTCCAGTTACAAAGACCCATATTGAACAGATCTTTTGGTGTGGGGCACGAGCGATTACAAATTATGCTCTCAGAAAGAATAGTATGGATGTTCTGGCGGGAAAGATACTGAACCTCAATTTTCCGTCAACAGTAACCACCACAGATGCTGGTGGACAAAAAATCACTTACGGATACAGCTCAGGAACCTACGCGAAACTCAATCCCATGCTGAATCAGGTCAGCCTTCTGCCCAGACAGGAGGAAATAGATGCGCTGGGTTCCGGCATCAGCAGACTCGACTGGGAAAAAAGATTCGAGTTGGTCTACCAGTCTGCCCTAAATCAGCATGTAGTAGCAGCTATTGGCGTAACGCCTGTGATTCTTTCTTTTGCCAGATACGTTAAGCGGAGACATGGAAAGAAGCCTAAAGACCTGTGGAACTTTAAGGTGCTTGTCTGCACTAGTGTAAGAAAGATTCAGTTCAAGTATGGTCCTGTTCTCAGGAAATTTTTTGGTGAGGTTCCGATAGTTGAGATGTACAGCGCCACTGAGGGAGCTTTTGCGCAGCAGCTTGATGACCTGCCATATGTTTCCCCGAATTATGATGCTTACTATTTTGAGGTTGAGACTGGCAAAGGGACGAAGATGCTTCATGAACTAAAGAGAGGCGAGTGGGGGCGGCTTATAATTTCGTCTTGTCTGTTTCCTAGATATGATATTGGCGACATGATTGAGGCTATGGGGAAAAACTATTTCAGGGTCTTTGGAAGAGCTAAACCCCTGACGATTCTGGAGCACAGGTTATACAGGCTGTTTTTTGGATGGTTCCTCTAAATGTTAGGCTTTTAGGAATAGCATCCTACGAATGATGTATTTTTGGATACTAGTAGCAGCAGTTTTCTGAAAAAGTACTGTTTTCAACAATGAAGTATTATTAGTCTCCTAATATGACGGCGAAAAGAATTGCTGCTATATTCTCTGAACAAATAGTGGTGGACGGGGCGGGATTTGAACCCCCTACATTCATCTGTATGTTACGGGCTTTCGTTTCGTTCAGGCGGGTTTCATGGCTGCGTTAGTCTTCTCTCCAGCTTGTTATCAGGGAACCTATATTATGAATGCTATGCCGATCACCAAGACTATTGCTGTGTTGTATAGTGCGTTTGATGTGTTGCCGTAGACCATGGAGTCTCTTAATCCATTGTTCAGGTAGGTGAGATGAAGCCGTCTTGCATTGGCTTTTTGCGTAAAAGGACCCTTTAATCGATGAAGCAAAACAGAATTCAAGTTTAACACTGTTCAAGTAACTTGTGAATTGTTGCTTGAAGTTGGGGACGTTCCAGTTAGCTGATGTTGTTTCTATAGCCTGTAGACCATTTCTGTTACACTTCCAAAACCTAGAAGCCTACTGAACGGGTATGGAATCTTCTGAACCTTTGCTTCTTTAAAGCCGACTCTTTCATAGAGCCTTCTGGCGTTTTGGTTCGTTTCTATCACTTCCAGTTTGATTTGGGAAAATCCCTTTGACTGGGCATGGTCTATAGTGGACTGCAGTAGTTTGCTTCCTATGCCTTTGCCTTGTTCATTCGCAGATACTGCTATGGAATCAATGAGTATCTCGTTCTTGGCGGCTTTGTTGAAGAAGAACATTCTGCCGAACAAGGCGACTCGTAACGCTCCTAAACCAAATATTTTCAGTGTTTGACGGAGGTTAGCGTCAATGAAACTCTTTTTATCATATTGTAATCCTGCAAATCCTACTGCAAGGCCGTCTTTGAAGGCAACGAGTATTCTGTCATCACGTAGACATTTGGATGAGAAGAGCAAAAATTTGTTTTTGTCAGCCAAAAATTTGGCTGATTATTCCTTCAAAAGTTTCGTAGAAGATTTTAGCCACTCTGTATCGTTGATTTTTAGGTACTCCAAATCTTATTTGCAGGTTCATTGTTTGGTATGCAGCTCTCATGTGGGGAGTGTTTGTGGTCTATTCTTCTGGTGTGAATATGTGGTTATCTGTTATTAAGAAAGATGTGAATTTTGGAAGTTTTTTGTTTCAGCTTGCCACATGTTGCGATTCACAGTGAGATGTTTTTTTGCGTAAAATCTATCAGTGTTAACCGTTTATGTATAATGGTTGGGGGTTTAGTGTTGACGAATTATTGTTGTCCAGAATGTAGTGGAACTGAGGTTACATGGAATAGTAGCCTCAGGAAAGCAGTATGCCCAAAAGATGGAACTCCAGTCAGCGAATTTAAGTTGCTCGTTAATGGCTAACAGTTCTGCTACCCACTAAAAGAACAAGGTAATGTGCCTCAGCAGCTACATTGTTAGCGGTTAGGCTACAAACAATCTTGGATAATCTAAGTTATCTTGGATTCGTCTGATGTTTTGTTCAGTTACTCCTAAGTTTTTGAGAAGCTTGAGTAGATCACCAATGTTAACGATTTTTTTGCAATCTTGGCAAACCCTTAATTCAGCGTAGTATCTGGATATTTTTCCTTTACAATCAGGGCATTCAAACAACATTCCGACTCCCCCAGTTAATATATAATGTAAAGCAAGTAGATATTAGTTTGCATCACCTAACCGTTCAATCGAAACGAGGAAACAGTTTCCCATTCTTTGCTAAAACATCACTCATGTGACTTTATGTGAAGATGGCTACCGACGCTTCAAAGACTCTGACTCTTTCTTTAGACTGGCCACTTTTTCTTCCAATGCCCTGATTTCTTCAGTCATAACCCGTTTCTGCTCTTTCTGTTCTTCTCTAAGTTTCTCTAGTTCCTTCTGAAGACTTGCTTTCTCACGTTTCAGCT
>SOJY01000225.1 GCA_004376385.1 Candidatus Bathyarchaeum sp. | reverse complement strand
ATAATATTAGCAATCCTTTGATGCTGAGTGAGTTGGCGAGTTTATCTGGTCCGTTTTTGATGGACTCGTAAATCATTTTGGAACCAATAAATGTTAGAAGAAAAAATGCTACCCAGTGATCAAAACTTGAAATTAAATCCAGAATATATGCGCCAGCGTACCATCCAATTATGGGCATGATTGCCTGAAAGAATCCAAAGAAGGCTGATATCTTGAGGGCTTTGGTGGTTTTGAATGTTTTATTTGCCAGTCCATTTGCTATGGCTACTGAAAATGAGTCCATTGCTAATGCTAAAGCGATAAATAGTGTTGTTATGTCCATTCATTTTCACTTTTGGAACGGTGTAGTCTGTGAATAAACATGTGTTCCTAAAAACCTTTCTGAGCTAGACTATTGAACGTGTAATATACTCTTCTCACCTATTACCGGTACTAACGTCAGGACGAATAACAGGTAGTGTGAACTATAAACGGCAGACGTTTCTTTTTTGTTCTATTAAGTCGGAAACTTTTGTTCTAGACAATATATCTGTAGGCCACGTATTTTCCTGCAGTCTTACTTTTTCTGATGACTCTAACTATGTCGCCCGGATTGCCGCCCACAGCTATGATGGCTGGGTCGGAAGAGTTTATGCGAGGCAACTTGTAAGCTTGCATTTTGTAGTCTTCCAGAAATTCTTCTTTTTCCTCGGGTTTGAGAAGTTCATGTTTTGACACGAATTCGTGGTCGAAAATTTGGAATGATGGAAAGATTTTTGGAATCAGTTCTATTCCATTTTGTTTAGCACGGCTCTTAGCTGTGTGAGTGTATTTTCCGATGGTGGTGATGATTCCGTTTTCGATTTTTGCATCGTCCATGGCTTTCTTGAGTTGCGTGATGTATGCGACTCCTACCGTTCCGTCGGTGGTAACTGCCCAGAGAATCGCCTTCTTTTTATCTTTCATTTTGATGTTGTAGCTGATGGCGTTCTTTATCTCTTCCTTATTTAGTACCTTGTAACCACGAAGTTTTATGAGAACCTTGGTTTTCTTCTCTACCAACGTTTCTTCAGAACTCAATTATTCATTCCTCAAGCTAGACAAGTATTTAGAGGGAAAACCGTCTGCAAACCCTTAAACTTTACGCTATTTTCGCCCCCTTTTACAACTCTGTTACAGTGATGATCGATACGGGGCAGGAATCTTCTGCGTTTCTGGCGTTTTCAATCTCGTCATCATCAAAGACTCCTGAGGATCCAGAAGCATCAGTTTCTCCCCCTATCAAGGCTGACTTTCCTTCATCGTCCGGTTCGAAATGAGATGGGTCTACGCTGTAGCATGAACCGCAGGCGATGCATCCCCCGCGTTCAATCTCAATCTTATACTTCACTCAGAATCACCACCTACGCTTAGTAACAGTTCGCCACTAGAACAATTAAATTTTTTCTGTCTTAACAGAAGCGTATGTTCAAAGAATCTAGAGAGATTGTACGTGTTTAGAGAATCCATACGAAATGATTATTTAGATAAAACTGTTCATAAAGTTTCTTAAAGTTGGGTTAAATAATGAAGACTATAGATGTGGCGATGATAGGGGTTAGCGCTGCGCTTTACGCAATAGTTGGAGTCTTAACAAATATGGGAATCGTAAGCCCAGTTGTTGGGGTAGTCAAATTTTGGCCAGCAGTTATAGTTCCCGCAATCTTTGCCGTGCTCTTTGGTCCTTGGGTTGGAGGAATAGGTGCAGCAATCGGCATCTTCGTAAGTGACATGGTTCAACCTGGCCATGGAATCGCTCTCTTAAGCCTTACTGCAGGTAGTACTTCAAATTTTGCAATGTTCTTTCTTATCGGCTGGATTTCAAAAAGAAACATAAATTGGCGTAACATGGTTATCGCATTGATTGCTGGAAGTGCATTGTTAACAGGAATGATTGGTTACCTGTTCTTAATTAACCAGTTACCTTTGGATGTTGTAGCCATGTTTCTAGGCGTCCTCTTCGCCTGCGTTGCCATAGTAATCGGATTTGGGTTATGGAAACCTGAATGGAAAAATTATGGCTTAGCATCTGTTATTGGACTCCTTGTGGGAAGCGCCATCATAGGTTTCGTCCTTTTGGGATACAGTCAAATTCTTCCCTTGCCCTTAACAACTGGGTTTGAACGCAACGCACCCTTCTACGCAAGTTTCTTCTGGATGGTTTGGACCTTCGCCACAGAGATACCCTTCCTTGTAATTATTGTTCCACCTGTTGTAAAAATCTGCTATAAGGCATTTCCATCGTTGGCTCCCAAACCTAAAAAATAGGGGGCGACAAAGCTGCTTAAACGAGCTAGAGCCTTTAGCCCTGCGGGGATTTCCAGTTTTTTTGAAATCTGTGACAGAACTCCTGACGGGAAATTGATTGCTGATCCTGAGCAGGTTGGTGCTCGTGGTGGTGGTTTTTCTCCCATCAAAGGAGTGACAACTGAGGTTGTCTTGGCTGAGGCTGAAGAAAAACGGATTCAAGTGTTGATTAACGGAGAGTTTTGTCCAGAGGCTGAGACAACAAAATCTGTTGTTGAAACCCTTTTAGAAAATGTTTCCGAAGAATACGATGTTACTGTGAGACACCACGTAGAGGTGCCCATTGGAGCTGGTTTCGGGTCTAGTGCCGCGGGTGCCCTCGGAACTGCTTTGGCTCTCAGCAAAGTTTTGGGTCTAAATCTTACATACAATCAGTTGGGTAGAGTAGCTCATGTGGCTGAGGTGAGGTGCCGAACGGGTTTAGGAACGGTTGGTCCATTATTGTTTGGAGGATGCGGGTTGACCATTGAACCAGGCGCACCTGGCTACGCGATATTAGATCGTATTCCTGTTTCTCCTGATCACAGACTAGTTGTAGGCACTTTCAGACCATATCGAACCAAGGAAATGCTTTTTTCCCAAGAAAAAAGGGAAATAATTAACGAGTGGGGACGAAAAACCCTCAAGAAAATCCTTGCCGACCCTTCCCTAGAGAACTTTATGAAGTCTTGTAAAGAATATGCTGTGGAGACAGGGTTTGTTACGAGTCGTGTCAAAAAGTTGATTGAATTATCAGAGAAAGCGGGAGCTATTGGTGCTGCACAGAATATGTTGGGTGAGGCAGTTCACGCCTTGGTTACAGTTGACACTGTGGAAGCTGTTCATGAGGCTTTCAAGAAGCTTTTGCCTGAAGAAAAGATTATAATCGCTACCATTGACATTCAAGGCGCGCGTATGATTGGGTGATGAACTATCGTGGATAAAATGTTTGAGATCGTGGCTATGGGCGGAACCTTTGACATGCTTCACAGCGGTCACCGAGCGCTAATAATGAAAGCTTTCGAGGTTGGAAGCCATGTTCTCATAGGTATATGCTCAGACGATTTCTTGAAGAAATTGAGGAAGTCTCGCGGAATTGTGTCCTACGCCCAGCGGCTTGAAGAGCTGAAAACTTTCTTGAGAAAGAACGGGTTTTTGGAAAGGGCAGAAATCACCCCCTTAAATGATGCTTACGGAGTCACCTTGTTTGATAAGCGAATTGACGCCATAGTTGTGAGTGAGGAAACGGAGCCGCGAGCTCGCGAAATTAACGAAAAACGAAAGAGTTTGGGATTGTCGCCCTTGCCGATTGTAACCGTGAAGATGGTTCTGTCTGAAGACCATTACCCAATATCTTCTACTCGTATTTGGTTTGAGGAAATCGACAGGGAAGGGCATCTGCTCTAAGTTTTCCTTCTGCAAAATGAGAGATTGTTAAGCTTCTTTTTTTCTATATTCTAATTAGATATGTGGGTGTCGTCTTGAAGAGAACAGGAGTTACGAAGCTTCCACTTCATTACGGTAAGGCGCCAAGATGGCTTGTTTTCCGAATGGCAAAAACCTAAAATCGTAGTTCCCGAAAAAGACCCGTTTTTACCACAAGAAGAAGAAGTTAAACAGCTTATAGCTGGAACAGGAAAAAGAACAAGCACTCTATTACAATTACTGTACGAAACAGGAGCTAGAATAGGCGAAGCTACATCACTACAATGGACAGACATAGACTTCAAAACAAAACAAATCAGAATCAACTGTCCAGAAAAAGGAAGCAACAGCCGAACCCTACGCCTATCTGATACGCTAATAGCAATGCTAAACGCACTACCAAAAAGAGAGGACAACAACCTCTTTAACCCAAGAGTTAGAACAATGTCCAGCACGTTTGACAGACAAAGAAACAGACTAGCTAAACAACTACAAAACCCAAGACTCAAACAAATCCACTTCCACACGCTTAGACATCTAAAAGCAACAACAGAATATTACAAAACAAAAGACATCCTCAGAGTCCAATATGTGCTAGGACATAAAGACCTAAGAACAACACAAAGATATGTCCAATACCAAGCATTCAAAAGCGAAGAATACCACTGCAAAACAGCCAAAGACATAACCGAAGCAACCAACCTAATAGAAAACGGATTTGAATACATCCAAGAAATAGACGGAATCAAACTATACCGAAAACGCAAATAACGAATTCCCTCTTTTTCCATAATAGTTAAATTTTAACCCCCAAACCCAAACATTGGCAATAATTTATATCTAAAAGAATTCAAATAACAAAAAGAAGGGGGAACCTTGTCTAGAATAGCAAAACTACTCCGTTCAAATGAGAAAATTTTGTGGCAAGGAAAACCTGTGCTAATCCCTTTCATTCTGGGAGGCTACCATAACATCCCAATCATATTCGGATTATTCTTCATCGCTGCTATTCTTTTCACATTTATTATACCAATGGCATCCTATGGCCCTCATTTTAATA
>SOJY01000029.1 GCA_004376385.1 Candidatus Bathyarchaeum sp. | reverse complement strand
TCCTTTCACGTAGATTTTACGTAGAATGGAGGAGCATCGGACGAACCACCAGTCGGGGTTTTGTGGTGGTCTCTGATTGTGAATGCCAGTTTTGACGAATGGTGCCCATGCGGGTGGAGTTATTTCATCCACTTCTTCTTTCAGATGCTTAGCTAACCTCTCGATGAGAACGGATGGAGGAATGTCGTAAGGTGTCGGCAAGGTTTGTTCTTCCTAATTTTCCTTCAGTAAGGAAAAAGGCTTGTCTTATATTAGTTTCGTGGTCTAGCAAGACAAACTTTTTTGCATGATTATAAAGATTTCACTCTTTTTTTGTCTTGCGTTTGTAGAGGAGGAAGGTGTGTCCGCGAACTTCGACGAGTTGTGATTCTGTCTGTTCGGCAATCTTTGTTGCAATGTTTGTTGCTTCTTTGTCTTGGAGGGCGGTTTTCAGTATTTTTGCTTTAATCATCGCTCTTGTGTCAAGCTGCTTGGAGATTTCGTTTATTATCTGGGTTGTTGCGCCCTCTTTTCCAACCCATACAGTTGGTCTCTCGGCGCTGAGCGCGCGCTTTATTCGGCGCTTCATTTTTTGTGTTATCATTGCTTCTTTTCGCCTCTTAGTGGAATACGGGAGTGCCTGCCGCAATTTAAGCATGTTATTACCATGTGGGGTTCCCTTCTCTGTTGTATTCGGATACGACAGTTCACGCCCGGTAAGATAAATCTTTTACAGTGTTTGCAGATGAGACTTCGGTATTCTTTGGGGAGTCTCAGTCTGGTTCTCATCGCTATCCTGCGTGCGATCTTTATGTAGCGTTGTGCCTGTTCTGGGTCTTCATGGATTACTTCTTTGGCTAAGTTGAAGAGGGTGTGAACGCGTTTAAGGGCAATCTGTTTCGTGGAGTTCATCGCAGATAACCATTCTAGTGTTGTATGCATTAAGTTTTGTGAGATTTATGTAATGAGGTATGTTATGAGCGCCGCGATTATTGAAACGATTGTTGAGGGTATTAGATATTTGTAGCTCCTGTTTATTGACGACTTGAAATATTGGGCAATGAAAACTAAGCACAGGTGTGTTGGGGCAATCAGGTAGCCAAGGTAGGCTGAAATGTAGAGTAGGCTCGCAGTTTTAGGGATGAAAGCGACGGTTTCGGCTAGGATTGGAACACTAAGTGCTACTGCTCCGGAGGGGGATCCGAGAAGAACTCCTAGAACTGCTGGAACAATTGAAAGGATTATGATTGCGTGCATGTTAGTATTTGCTAATGTGTTGCCGATGATTTCTGAGGCACCAGACGCTAATGTAACGTTTTTGAGCAGTAACGCGCCGAAAGCCGCTAAGGTTACTTCCCATACTGCTTTTGTTTATGTGTTTATTTCTGTTGCCATTCTTACTATTTGCTGTTCATTCGCCAGAAGACGCTTGTACTCGGTGAAGTTGTTTATTGCCCGTAAGAACAGAAGGGTCTCAACTTTCTTTTTGTTCACACAATACACAAAATGTGTGCGTTCTCTTTTTGCCCTGAAAACTAGGTTTCCAGCCACGTTCTTTTCGAACTTGTGGAGCTCATGAAACTCAAGATTCGAGCAATCAAGAATCATTTTGACAACCGAATCTACTCTATCCCTGTCTCGTCCCAAATCTCTGAAGAACTTTTTGTGAACAACCGCATTTCTTATTAAAGGTCTAATCGCCATGAAGTGGCTGCTGCAGTTTCGGCAGAATTCCTTCTTTCGGCTACAGGGATTAGTTAATTCCAGATACGGTTCCATACCCTAACCTACGTTCTATAACAGAAATAAACTCTGTGATGTCTAAAATAGAAAATCATAAGTTTCAGCGACTAGACGGTATATGTAGTGCTGAATGTGAGAAAACTCGCATTAACCTCCATTATATTATTGATTCTGGGCTCAACGCTTGTGGTTCTTGCTGTCCGTCAGACAGAAGCACAGACAGAATACGCCATAGACATTAGAGGATACACATGGAACCATTCAACCATAAGCGTCAGCATATTTCCACGGGAGAACGAGTCTTGGTGGGAACCATCTTACCTCAACGCCACGCTTCGCGGCATAGCCCAGTGGAACGATGCAATCCAAGAATTCGCATCCAATCACACCGAGTTTTCGTATCTCTCAAGGACCAGTCTGGTTCCAACGATAACTCATGAGGTGGCTTCTGGTTTTGATATTTACATTGGATGGATAGCCGAGTGCGAAAGCGAAGCGACGATAGGACAATCCAGAGCTATTGTTAAATCGCCATGTATTATGATAGATAACACGGTTTGCCTTGCGGCGAAAGCCCCAAGCGGTCATGTTATGACAGAGGTTGACATGCAAAACATTGTTGTCCACGAGTTAGGGCATACCTTTGGCTTGTATCACTGTAGCTATTCTGGCGATGTCATGTATTCCACCGTCCACTATAGAGAGACTGTTAAACCTCTTTCCTCTCTTGATCTTTATGTGCTCTCCCAGATTTTCGAGTGGATGTCAAATTCCACCCAGTTCACTTCTTCAAACACGTGCCCTCAAGAGTCTTCAGTAACTCTGCCATCAAACATCTCTTACTATCACTTTCCAATAGCCGCTGAAAACCTTCCTCTCCCTACGCCTCAAAACCTCGCCGAATACACCATAGGATTATTCCTACGCCCAGAAATCCTAACAGCCATCTTAATAGCAGTGACCCTGCTGACAGTTGCAGCGATAATCCTTAAGAGAAGAAAGAAACCGCAAGAGATACACATGAAATAATTTTGGTGTAAGTTAATCTTTTTATCTCAAAAACTTTGATTCTAATTAGGGTTAAGTTTGCTTATTCTTGTGTTGGCTGAGGCTGCTCTTGAGACGGTTCCCGAGGATTTGTGGAGTCACCCCGCTGTCAGGCGCCATTCAAAAAGACAACGGAAACCTCCGAAACACCTTCTACTGGACAGGTCACTTCACCACTCAGCCATGAGGCGGCTAGACGATAACCTGAAGAGAGGACGCCCAGACATAACACATTTCGCCCTGCTTGAAGCTCTGGGTTCGCCTCTCAACAAAGAAGGATTACTCCAAGTATACGTCCACACCAACAAAGACTACGCCATAACAGTTAATCCAAGCACTCGACTACCCAGAAACTACAACCGCTTCATCGGACTCATGGAACAGCTATTCCAGCTGGGAAAAGTTCCGTCCGAAGGAGAACCTCTCCTTACGCTGGAACACAAAACATTACAGCAACTCCTTACCGAAGCAAAAACCGACTACATCCTAGCCTTCAGCAGAGAAGGCAAGCCAAAAACCCTCCAGGACACAGTTTCCAGCCTTCAAGCAAAGCGGAGACCGGCAGTGATTGTCGGCGGCTTTCCCCACGGTCACTTCTCAGAAACTACTATTCAGTTGGCGGACGAAGTTGTCTGCGTGGACTCGGAGATGCTGGAGGCGTGGGTTCTGACTTCGAGAGTAATCTATGAGTACGAACGTGCGCTTTCGGTGCCTAGAAAAAGGCTTGGCGATAATTGATTTGGTGCAGTGAGTGAAAATCTAAGTCCAATAATATGATACAACAACAAAATGTGTTTATCTGCAATTTTTGTTTCTAAGGGAAAGGGCTTGGAAAATACACAAAAAAGCATTTTATCATGTGAATGGAACATGCACTCATCATGACCCTAGCAGTCATAGCCTAGAAACTTAGCACATTAAGGATACAGTTGCTGCTGATTTCAGAAAAAAGGTTGATTTCAACAATGAAGTATTATTAGTCTCCTAATATGATTGTGAAACGGGTTTGGTGTTTTGGGAAAGCAATAAATTTCGTTCAACTGAAAGGGTAATCATATCGGTTTCGATGGTGGTTTACGACGAGACACAAGAGAACTCTGATGCTCTTAGCCATATTCAGTTTTGCATTCCTCTTTAGAGTAGCCATAATCTTCCATAACGACTATCCGCCTAGCTCAGACATTGGATTGCACGGCAGCATCTTAAACTTGATCCTAGATGAGGGAGAATTGCCAAGCTGGAACCCGTATCACATGGGAGGCGAACCTCTTGCAACTCCCCCGGGATTCCACTTCTTTGTATCTATCCTGATTCTCTTCGCAGGAATGCCGATACTCCTTGCCCAGTTAATAACCGCCGCCTTTTTCAGTTCGGTCATAGTTTTTCCCGCCTATCTTGTATCCAGACGGATCTGGAGAAGCCACAGCGCAGGAATTTTGGCAGCCTTTTTTGCAGCGATTTCAGCCTTAAGCCTTGAGATGATAAGTTGGGGCGGCTACACTAACATAGTATCCCTCGCCCTAATCGTAATAATCTTCTACTTGTTTCTCAGGGACATCGATCAGCCAAGCCACCGTCACCTACTAATCGGAACAGTGCTTCTTGCAAGCCTCATCATAACCCACACATTCAGCCTATTCGTCTTCTTTCCAATCCTCGCATTATACTTCTTTTTGCTCCTGATAGGAAAGTATCGGAAACTAAAGGAGATGAAAATCCTAAACACACTGCGTTTCTTCGCTGTTTCATTTACACTAGGAATTGTGACGGTATCGCCGTGGCTACTGAGAGTCTTCAGCTTCTACATGGACGCCTCAGCAGAAGGAGCCCTCACGGGAGGACTTGATAACAGAAACATAATACTCGCAAACCGCACCGTAGAGACCGTAATCGTGGCTCTAATTATTGTTATCATCCCAACATTTTTCATGCTCAAAGCATCCAGAAAAAGATACTTTGACAGTGGAAGCCTGCTGCTGGTAGCATGGTTTCTTGTGCCAATAGTTATGACCCAAGCCTACC
>SOJY01000207.1 GCA_004376385.1 Candidatus Bathyarchaeum sp. | reverse complement strand
ACTAATATTTGCAATCAAAAAGGTTATGCCGCCTATGCGTCCCCTATTTTCAACAATTGTACAGTCTGCGAAATATGCCAAACATGAAGGTATACCTAAACCAAATGAAGCACCTAAAAGAAGGGACATACTCCAAACGTGCAAGAAAGTAACATTGGTGAGTAGAGCAGGCAAAAATGATATAACAACCCCTAAAACAATCCATGCGTAGAGAAATTTGAGCCTACCAACTTTATTTGACAAAAACGTGCCAAGTATGCTACTTCCTACGATTGAAACATAAAAAGTAGCCCAAATGGCAAGATTCAGTGTATGACCTAAGTTGAGGTCACTTAGAATGCGGTTTATCAAGGACATCGCCATGTAGTGCCATCCAAAAACGCTGACAAACAAGATGGCTATTACAAGAAAGCCTCTCTTACCGATACTATGTTCGCCTAAGAACCTTCGAAGCATTCGCTATACACTGCCCATACTTCAAAGTGAGTGGTCTGTCAATTAAGAATTTAGAACTACAAAACATGATGTTAGATCAGTATTCTGAGATTCTGTAGATGTGTAGAACAAATCTTATATAGTGATATATGTACAACACATATACAAGTGATTAAAAATGAAGAGAAAGCTACCCGTCAGGTATTGGTGGGTTTAGATAACTTCGCCATTCCGGCAGAAGCATTCCTTGAACCAATAATGCCAAATACTTTTTATTGTATTTAATTTTTTCTATTTTGATATAGGCTTCTTCAGCTAATTTGTTCATACATTCTTCCATGTGAATAAATCCTCCAGCTTTATCGACAAACGTTGAAAGTTTTTCAGCGTCCTTCAGTGTTATTGTTTTCTTCAGAAGGGAACAAAGAATAGAGTTCATTTCAGGATTCTGCAAAGCGTAAACTATTACCAGAGACAGATGTTCCTTCTTTATTCGATGAATTGTTTCTTCAAGGTCAAGCATATCTATCATGTCGTCTCGCAATATCACTAGCATCCCCAGGAGCCTGCCGTATTCTCCAAGAGCCTCAATTTCTTCTCCAGAACCACCACCAACTATAGCGCTGATTCGGGTATACGCTTCAACATCCGCTGCTTTCTTTCTCACAACACAAAGGTAATCTTCCGGCGTAACATCTGTTCGTCCTCGAAACTGAAGTTCAAGCGCTTCTGCGTCTCCAAGCTCAAAAAACGTTCTCTTAATTATGTCGCTTATGACAGCGATTTGTTCAGCCGGAACTCCTTTCTCAACTGCCTTGTATAATAGATTGAAACCCTTGAATAGGAGGGCGTCTCCAACTAGCAGAGCCATGTCTTTGCCGAATTTGCCAAAAACCGTGGGACGAGACCCTTTGGTTTCTGATTGGTCGATGATGTCGTCGTGTATGTCTATAGCTCCACTTATCAAAGTCATTGAGATAGCAATGGGCGTAGTTATATCGGGATCACCGCCTACGGCTTCGCAGACCAGAGAAAGCAATGCTGGTCTAGTGACATCGTGCCAGTATTCGGTCATGAAATATTTTAGGGCTTCCTGGACCTCTTTGGATTCGATTTTTTCTTCCAACACCGTTTTTCTGGCTAGTTCTAGCGCTTTTTTTCCTCTTTCCTCAAGAAGTTTTAGTAATTGCTCGGTAATCTCTTCTTGGCTTATAGTATTTTTCAAGGCTAAGCCTCCTTTTGTAAATCCAGTTTTTCTAGTTGTTCTTTTAAGACTTCGTGGTAGGCGTCAACTAGTTGTATCCCCTTTGGCGTGATTTCGTAAACTTTTCTTACGCGTCCTTTTTTGGTTATCTTTTCGCTTCTGGCGTATCCTTCTGCTTCTAGGGTGTTGAGGAGGGGGTAGATAGCGCCGTGTCGAAGTTTTATTTCAAAGAGGCTCTCGGTTTTCTTGATAATTTTGTACCCCCACATTGGCTCTGCTTGGATGAGCCTTAAAATTAGGATGTCGAGGAAGTTTCTGTTTATGCGTTGAACAAATTGTTTCTTTGGGTCTTCGGTCAACTTTCTCCTATTCCTGTTGCCCTAAACCATAGTTAGATGTTGTTGTTTATTTAAATTGCCGAGGTTTTTAGTATTTTTTGTATGCTCGGGTATGCTTTTTTATGTTTTTTGGTCGCAGGAACCTTTATATCGTGTTTTTATGTTATGTGAAGACTGTAATATGTCTAGAAATGGACATATTGTATATGTGTAAAACAGGAGAACTGTTAAACAAAACTACAAGAGGAAAATAAAATGAGGCAAAAACTAAGAGAAGTCAAAATAAAACTCATGAGAGGCCTACTAGACCTCGTAATCTTACAATTCTTGAAGGTAGAACCCATGCACGGATACCGCGTCATCACAAGCATCCGCAGAAACTTCGGGGTTTATTTTGGTCCAAGCACAATATATCCCCTACTTGGCGTCCTAGAAGAGAAAGGCTACATCAAGAGCCAATGGGACCTAAACAACGACCGACCTAGAAAGGTCTATTCCCTAACTCCTGAAGGCGGCAACCTGTTAAATGGCACAGAAGAGTCCCTCAACCGCATCTGCCGGAGACTCACAAGCATAGGGCTAAACCGAATACCCCTTAACGGAATTAGCTGCACCCCGAAACAACCACAAAAGTTAACATAACCGCCACAAAACTTAGGACACAACAAATAACCGCCTTTACACAAGCATTTCCCTGACTCCTTTTGTTCCGTTTTTCAATATATTCCAAATTCTGATACACGCGCCCTAACTATTTCCTCCATCTTACGTGTACATTCCATTTAAGGCATCCAACACTAACCTTAACCCAGCAAGTTAACCAGAGAACACCTTAGCTATTTCGTAGAGCTCCAAATTAACAGCCTTTCGCTTGCCGATTACGTCCTTTAATGAAACAGAAACAATCTTGTTACCTTTAAGAGCAACCATCTGTCCAAACTGTCCTTTGTGGACAGAATCTATAGCAGCGATTCCATATCTTGTCGCTAACACTCGATCGAAGGCGGTTGGAGAACCGCCGCGTTGAAGATGCCCAAGAACCACAACTCTCGTTTCGATTCCTGTACACCTTTCAATCTCCTTTCCAACATAGTAGCCGACACCACCAAGTCTAGGATTTCCAAATTCGTCTGAACCTGTTCCGTAAACTATGTTTTTGGCTCCTTTGGGTTTTGCTCCCTCAGCAACAACAACAAGGCTGAAGGCTTTGCCTCTTTCCAGCCTTTGCTCGATATACTGGCACACTTCGTTTATGTCGAAGGGTTTCTCTGGAATCAGGACAACATCTGCTCCTCCAGCGATTCCAGCCTCTAAGGCGATCCAACCAGTGTATCTGCCCATTACCTCGAGAATCATTACCCTGTGGTGAGCCTCAGCCGTGGTGTGAAGCCTGTCTATAGCCTCACATGCTATGTGAACGGCAGTTTGGAAGCCGAAGGTATAGTCGGTTAGACCTAAGTCATTGTCGATTGTTTTAGGCACCCCGACGCATGGGAGCCCCAGTTCACCCATTTTGTGGGCTACTCCCAGAGTGTCGTCCCCTCCGATAACAACCACAGCATCTATGCCGTTCTTTTTGACATTGTCTAGGACCTTTTGGGGTCCTCCTTCGCGTTTGAAGGGGTTAGTTCTGGAGGTTCCTAAAATTGAGCCTCCGCGGGGAAGTAACCCAGAAATTGCCTCCAAATCTAGAGACATAAAGGAGCCTTCAACTAGCCCCCACCAACCGTCTTTTATCCCGATCATCTCGTAACCGTAGTTTCGAATACCCTTTCGTACTACTGCCCTGATGACCGCGTTGATTCCCGGAGCATCGCCTCCCCCACTTAATACTCCGATCTTCACTGTTTCTTCCTTCTAAGGAGCCTTCCCCGAGCTTCCGAAGAGGCGCATCTTTTCTTGAACAACCTTTTTCATGTTTTCTTTGGCTGGACCCAATATTTTACGTGGATCAAAAACTTTGGGCGAAGTAGCCAAGACTTCGCGAACTGAGCCTGTGAAGGCTAGTCTCAGGTCGGTGTCAATGTTTATTTTTGCTATCCCCAAAGAGATGGCTTGCGTTATGTGCTCATCTGGAATACCTTTAGCCCCACTCAGTTCTGCACCATACTTTGTGGCCTTTTCAACTATCCATGAGGGAACGCCAGAGGCACCATGCAAAACTAACGGAATATCAACCTTACTTCGGATGACTTTTAACCGTTCAAAATCCAGTTTTACGTCTCCCTTAAACTTGTAGGCGCCATGCGATGTGCCTATAGCAACAGCTAGAGCGTCCACGCCAGTTCGGTCAACAAACTCCACGGCAGCGTCAGGATCAGTATAGGGGTCTTCTGCATCTTGGGCAGTTGACTCTTGTGAAACAAGTTTTCCAAGTTCTGCTTCAACAGAAACGCCTTTAGAACGAGCCAGCTCCACGACATGCTTTGTCATGGCAATGTTTTCTTCAAAATCTAGATGAGACCCGTCGATCATGACGGAGGTGAAACCGCCGTTAATGCACATTGTCGCTGTTTCTATGTCTTTTCCATGATCTAAATGCAGAGTCATGGGTATTGAACTTGTTTTTGCTGCTGCTTTAACCATAGCAGTTAAGTATTCTAATCCTGCGTACTTGATTGCGCTTGGGCTTGCGGAGACTATTATTGGGGACTTTTCTTCTGTGGCTGTTTCGACAATAGCCTGCAGGATTTCCATGTTGTTGATGTTGAATGCTCCAACTGCATAGCCTCCAGCGGAGGCAACGGACAAAACTTCCTTATTTGTAACAAGCATTTTTTTCACCTAGGAATGCCTAGTTATTTTACATGATTTCAATCATCTTAAGGGAATAAATAAGTATCGAAGCGAAAATCTTGATTAGGCTTTTTTACGGCAAATGCTTTTG
>SOJY01000197.1 GCA_004376385.1 Candidatus Bathyarchaeum sp. | reverse complement strand
AACACCAAACCAACAAAACCATATTAGGAGACTAATAATACTTCATTGTTGAAAACAGCCTTTTTCAGAAATCCATGGATAAACCATTATATGTATTTGTGGAATCCTTTTCCCGCTTTTTTGCCAGTCCAGCCTTTCGCCACATAATCTTTGAGCAGAGGGCATGGCTTATACAATTCGATTGGGTATCTGCTGTAGGCTTCCTCCAGCTTATGCAGCATCCCATCTAACCCCTTATTGTCAGCGTACTCGCAGGGACCTGAAGGCCATCCTGTCCCCAGCTTCATGCCCAAGTCTATGCTCTCCGGCTCCGCTACATCTTCGAGAACCATCCACGCCGCCTCATTTGTGGCAACAGCCCAAGACCGTTCAACATCATACATTCCCTTCAACTCTGAGGGTATGCTTGGTCTGCCTTTGCTCCAGTCATAAAAGCCCATTCCAGTCTTCCGACCCAACCTCTTCTCCTTGACCAGAGGCTCGGTGAGTTCTAAGCGTGGACGATATCTTTCTCCGTGCGCTTCATGAAGTATCTTGCTGACATCATATTCGACGTCTACTCCAACAAAATCAACAAGCTCAAACCAGCCCATCGGAAAACCGCCAATATATCGTACAGAAGCATCTATCTCCTCCATGGAGGCTTCTCCACGACTGTACGTCCAGAAGGCTTCATTGAAGACTGCAACTAGAATTCTGCTGACAATAAATCCGCGGGCATCCTTCTTGCATAATATCGGCGTCTTTCCAAGCTTTCTGCTCACATCCATTATCGCATTAAGTGTCTCGTTGCTGGTGTCTTTGCCCCTGATCACCTCAATAAGCTGGGTCAACTGCGGCGGAATAAACCAGTGCATCCCAACAGTCCTCTCAGATCTTCCTGTCGCCTTCCCCATCTCAGTTACGCTTAATGTCGAAGTGTTAGTTGCTATTATGGCATGGGACGGCGCATACTCATCAATTTTCGAGAAGACCCTCCTCTTCAGTTCCATGCTTTCCGAGACAGACTCCAAAGCCAAATCAACATCCCCCACCGCCTCCCCATAAGAAGTGGTTGTCATGATCCTTGACAAAGCCGCCTCCGCTTCACCGTTGCTAGTAGTACCTTTCTTGACGAACTTGCTAAGACTCCACTCAATCTCCTGAACAGCCTTCTTTAAGCTGTCTTTGTTTCTGCTCAGAAGATTCACTTCATAACCTTTCACTGCGAAAGCCTGCGCTATCCCATGCCCCATCAATCCAGTTCCAATAACTGCTACCCGCTGAATCTCTTGGCTTGTCGTTTCCTTCACCCTTTCTTCTAGACTGGAATAAACTCGTAGGTGGCTCTTCCGTCAGAGGTAACCCTCGCTACAAGCTTAACTTTCATGCCGACTTTCACGTCTTCTCTTTTGATGCCAGTCAGCCAAGCCAAAGCCTTAACGCCCTCCTTGAGCCGAGCAATAGCAACGATGTAAGATGGTTCCTTGGAGAAGCTGGCTGGCTTCACAAAAACCTGCGTGAAGGTCACAATTTCTCCCTCCCCATCCAACTCGGTCCACTTCACGTTGGATAAGCCACAGTTGCCACAATCAGCCACAGGAGGAAAATGCAGCATTCCACACTTCTGGCATGTTGTGGCATAAACTTTTCCTTCCTTGAGTCCTTCCCAAAACTTAGATGTCCTGCTTATCGGCAGATTATATGTTATCTGCAAGGTTCTGGCGCTTTTCAATGATAAAGGCTTATCCAATTTTTTCATCTCCTTAGTATAGTCACGTAGCCGTAGTGACCTGTTCCTCCAGTGTTATGAGCTAACGCAGTGTAATTTTTCATGGGCGCCTGTCTACTTGGTTTCACTTCTTCCCTCAACTGTTTTGTCAGTTCAGCAAGCATCGAAACACCAGTGGTTCCGATAGGGTGACCCTTAGCCTTCAATCCCCCATCAACATTAACTGGGATTCTTCCGCCCACCTCAGTCTCTCCCTCCCTAACCATTCTTGCGCCTTCACCCTTTTCACAAAAGCCCAAGTCCTCATAAGCCATGACCTCTGCAATGGTGAAGCAATCATGAACCGTTGCCACATCCACGTCCTTCGGCGATATTCCCGCCATCCGGTAAGCCATTCTTGAAGCCCTCACAGAAGCCTCTAAACCAACATACGTTTCTCTTTTGGAAAGGTTCGCAGTGTCCGAAGCAACACCCATAGCCTCTATCCACACAGGATCTTCTACCCCCAGCTCCTTCGCCTTCTTTTCAGACGCCAACACCACTGCTGCCGAGCCATCCGTTATCGGACAACAATCATAGAGCTTTAATGGCCACGCAATCACGCTTGAATTAAGAACTTTCTCCACGGTTATCTCCTGCTGAAGATGAGCCAACGAATTCATGGCACCATACCTGTGATTTTTGACGGCAACCAAGGCAAGGTCCTCTTCGGTGGTACCATACTTTGCCATATGCTGGACTGCATGAACGGCATAATAGGCTGGGAATGTCATACCGAAATTTTCGAACTCCCACATGTAATATCCGGCTCTTCCTATAATCTCAAGGACAGTTGGGGTGTCTATCTGTTTCATCTTCTCGACCCCAACAACCAACGCTGAATCCATCTGACCGCTTCTGACGGCAGAATAGGCGTTAAAAGCGGCGGCGCTTCCTGAAGCACAGGCTGCCTCGCATCTAACCAATCCTGCTCCTGTTAATCCGCAGTATTCTGCTATGACAACGGCTGGTAAGGGTTCTTCTGACCAGACGCCCATCGACCCAAGAGCCATGTAAGGTATTTCTTTGGCTGTTAATTCTGATTTTTCAAGGGATGGTTGGATTGCCTCAAACGCTAACTCGGAAAGGTTAACGTCTGATCGGTCTCCAAATCTGCTGTGACCCACCCCAATAATTGCTACTTTATTCGTGTTTCATCCCTACCAAACTGCTGCTATTCTGACTTAGCAGTCTCCCTCTTTTTTGTTTCTCTGAGACCCAAAAGCCTCTATCTTCTTTATGGTGTCTTTTGCAGCGAAAAGCAAAGCAAAAAAGTCTCTTTCTTTCTTTAACCCAGAATCAAATGAAGCTTTGGTTCCAGAATTTGTGGCACGTTTTGCATGCTTCAGCGCTGCTGGCTGGCGTTCACATAGTCTTTGAGCTAATGCTCTGGTTTCATCCTCCAGCTCCTTCTGGGGAACGACCTTGTCCACCAATCCCATCATTAATGCTTCATCGGCTTGTACTCTGTCGCCGAGCATTATCAGCTGTTTAGCATTAGACAACCCAACAGTCCGTGGAAGTCTTTGGGTTCCTCCCCATGCCGGAATCAGCCCCAATTTTATTTCAGGGCACCCCAACTCTGCACTGTCAGCGGCTATTCTGAAATCACAGGCTAATGCTAGCTCAAGTCCGCCACCTAAAGCATACCCGTTAATTGCCGCTACAACAGGTTTAGAAAACGTTTCTAATTTCGTGAAGACTTGTTGTCCCTTCATGGAGAATTCTGAGGCAGTTTCTGGCGTGAGTTTCTGGAGTTCTGTGAGGTCTGCTCCGGCGCTGAATGCTTTTTCTCCTTTGCCCGTGATTATGACGCATCTAGCATTCGCGTCTTCTATGGTGTCCAGTGCTTCTGACAGTTCCTGTAGCATGACTGCGTTTATTGCATTCAGTTTGTCTGGTCTGTCCAAGGTTATCCATGCTATGTGCTGTTTTTTCTTGAGCTTTATTGTCCTGTAACATTTGGACACGATTAGGCGCCTCAAGAGGTGTGATGTTGTTGGAGGAATTTAAGATTTCAATATGATTTGATTAGCTGCTTGAGAATGGATAATCTCTGAATTTCGGATGTTCCCTCATAGATTTCGGTTACTTTCGCGTCCCTGTAGGCTCTTTCAACCTTGTAATCTGCCAGATAACCGTAACCGCCCAAAGTCTGAATCGCCGCATCCGTTGCCCTCACCGCCACACTGCTTGAATATAATTTCGCCATGGAAGTCAACATGGGATCCACCTTATTTTGGTCGATGGTCCATGCAGCCTTGTAAGTCAACAGTCTTGCCGCCTCAATTTCGGATACCACTTGGGCTAGTTTGGCTCCTATCTGCTGAAACCTGATTATCGGCTGCCCAGCAGATTCTCTTTTTTTTGCATATTTGAGGGCAATTTCGAGTGCACCCTGCGCAGTTCCTACAGCCTGAGCAGCGATGGCAGTTCTGCTTACTGTGAAGAAGTCCATGGAGTGGCTAAAACCGTTATCTAGTTCGCCTAGGAGGCTGTTTTCGTTTACTTTCACGTCTTCAAAGGAGACCTGTCCTGTTGTTATACACCTGATTCCCATTTTGTTCGATAGTTTCGTAACCGTTAATCCCTTTGCCTCTTTGTCTACTATGAAGAGGGACTGGCTCTTGCGTGGGTTCTCTCTGCTTCCTGTCTGACACAAAACTATGAAGAAGTCGGCGATGGGCGCGTTTGTTATGAGAGTTTTTGTTCCATTTATCACCCATTCTTTTCCATGCTTAACTGCCTTGGTATCCACTGTTGATATGTCAGTTCCACGGGCAGGCTCCGTAAATGCGGCAGCGGACACACTGTCTCCACGACATAGAGGTGGCAGGTAACGGCTTTTCTGTTCCTCAGTTCCATTGAGGAGAATCATGTCGCTTCCAAAGGTCCCAATCATGCACGCTAACCCTAGGGATGAGTCTGCCCTGCACATTTCTTCCATGGCTAAGCAAGCAGCCAGATACCCCTGTCCCCCGCCTCCATACTTTTCTGGAATGAATAGACTGGAGAAACGTTGATTTGCAGCCTTCCTGTAAAGTTGCATGGGAAACGTTTCTTTCCTGTCCAGCTCCAGCGCAATGTCTGGATCAAACTCTTTTTTGCAGAACGCTCTGACGGAATCTTTTAGGTTCCGTTGCTGTTTGGTTAG
>SOJY01000155.1 GCA_004376385.1 Candidatus Bathyarchaeum sp. | reverse complement strand
CCACAGGTTAATCTATCTCTTTCACAGCTCACAGTATTTTTCCATGTTCAAAAATAATATATGAAAAACTGAGCAAAACAATAAGAACAATGCCAGAGACAAATCGATTTTTATAACACATTATTATCTCACTAACCAAGTCTTTAGATTTTTGAGTTAAAATGTTTTCGCCCTAATCGTCTTAACTCGCAAAGATTGTTTAAATAAATCCCTTTGAAACCATACTCTTCATCATTGGAAAGCAACCAGGGAATATCACAAAACCAAAGACCAGCTTCACGTTCAAAAGGTTCTTGCTCAAAGGAGCATCCTCTCACCTATGATGTATACTCAATTGGTGAACTTCAAAGAAGACGACTACCATATTAAAGTTGCCAGAAACGTTGAAGAAGCATGCGAGCTGGTGAAATCAGGATTTCAATATGTAACCGGAGAATACAAAGATGGAGGAAAAATATTCAAAAAACCCAAGTAACGTTCCCCGGTCACATGTGGTGGGGACGCGGGGATTTGAACCCCGGACCTCGTGAGCCCCGGGCGCGAATCTTAATTCATGTTAGACCACAACCAAAAAATTGTTTTACAGCAACTCCTCACTTCAAGTTTGCTCCATTTTTAAAACTTAGCAATCTTCAAAAAACGATTTATTGCGTAAAGTGGTAGTGAGTGTAGTTTGTTTCGCACAAATAAGGGAGACTTAGGTTACCCAAATTGGGTATCCTGTACCCCCTCCTCTTCTTTGACTTTTAACAAAAATTAGACACTGCAATGAGCGAATAGAAATAGGGACAAATTGAAACGCGCGCGGAAATGGTTCCCCCAAGGTGCATATTTTATTTTCTGGGGATCAGTTCGTTGAGTTCGTAAGCTGCAACGCACAAAACGCTATCTGCTCCCCCGTAGTAGATCAGAACTTCGCCGTCAACCTTAACGTTTCCGCAGCTGAAGACCACGTTGGGTACTTTACCGTAGCGTTCATAATCCTCGGTAGGTTTCAAGATCGGTTTTTCTGAGCGTGACAACACCTTTTCGGGATCGTCCTTATCGAGCATGACAACTCCAAGAGAGTATACCTTTTCATAGCTCACACCATGATAGATGCACAGCCACCCCTCGTTGAGTTCTATCGGAGTTCCAGCCGCGCCTACCTTCCAAGAGTCCCAACTCTTATGCCTAGGTCCGATCACGGATCTGATGTCATACCAACGCTTCAACTCATCGGAATATGCGACGCATATGTCCGGGTCAAAACGATGGAGCATGACGTACTTATTGTCTATTTTCCGTGGAAAGACTACTGCGTCCTTGTTTCGGATGCCTCTGAAAGGCAAAACCCGATCGTTCCAGCTCCAGTTCTTGTCGAGAAAATCGTCGGCTTCAATCGATGTTAAAGAGATCTGATAAAGCTGCCAATGATCGCGCTCACCCAACGCCGTATAGGTCATGAACAACTCGTCATCGATAAGCGTCAGTCTTGGATCTTCACATCCATTTCTCTCCATTTCGAGGGTTGGCTCGAAAATGGGTAGAGGCAAACGCTCATCTATTTGAAAGCCATCCGAGGTTCTTGCGTATCCAAGCCGAGAAACGCCGTCGTTGCCCATCGCCCGATACAGAATATGAATATTTTTGTCCATGGAGATCGCGGCTGCGTTGAACACCAGTCTGGATTCCCATGGGTGTTCCGGTATTGGCTTAAGAATCGGATTGCCGTGAAACCGTTTCATCGCGTTTGTTTCCTGCTAGCAGATTTGAGACTTTAACCCGAAGAACTCGTCTAGTAACTCTCTCACAGATAGCAAACCCACGAGCCTGCCTTTTTGGTTCACCACCGGCAGATGTCTGATTCTGTGCGTATATATTGCTCTTCTTGCCTCATTAATCGAAGAGTCTTCTTGAATAGTAACGACGTTCTTTGTCATCACGTTGTCCAGAGGCTGGTCCAACTGAACGTTCTCAGCCACGAGTCTAATAGCGTCTCTTTCGGTGAAGATTCCTATACACTTCTTGTCGTCATCAATCGAAACAACACAGCCTATGTGTTTCTCATACAATATTTCGATAGTTTCCTTCACAGTCATGCTTGGGCTCGCTGTAATAACGTTTGTTAGCATCATGTGTTTAACCAGTAGCATACCAATGTTCACCTCTTTCGATAACTCTTACGCATTAATACTTAATAAAATAAATCCACAAAAACCCGCATCTCCTTTGACAGTGCGATGTTCAACAAACATGGATTATTTATAAAACGTGAAGAAAACCCAGGAAAACGAGACGTTAACTCACGATCGTTTCTAGGTCTAAGCGGGCAAGAAGATAAGTAACGGTGGCTTCTGCACCCTGATTGAGGTTCAACCCCTCAGGAGTTATTCCATCGTAGCAACCTCCCGTATTGGGATTGTAAACCCTTAAGCCCTGAGTGTTTTTTCCAAGAAACCACGCGAAGATGGTTCGAGCTACGGTTCTGAAGTGGCTGTTGCGCGTTGCCCGAAAAGCAGCCAACGCGGTCTCCGCCATGCATGAAGCTTCCACCGACTGCTGATCATACATCGCCCTTAGCCCACCTTTTTTGTACCAGCCGTTGTTACCTATGGGCACGAACATACCGTTGCTCATCTGAACTTTCAGAATGAAATTGAAAGAATCCTTGGCCACCTGAAGATAGTCCTCGTCTCTGATACGTTCGTACGCTTCAAACAGGGCCTGTGGAAGCCTGCCGTTGCAGTAAGTAAGGTACGCTTCAAACCAGCGCCAGTCAACAGAAGATCCTTTCTCATAGATCTTTAGAAGTTGCTCGATGAGTTCTATAATCCTCCGCGAAAGGGCCTGATCCTTCGGATAAGCGCGTTGATACTGGCTGAGACCCAAGACTGCGAAGGCTTTGGCCCTAGGCGAGGTAAAGTTGAGAGCATGTGGTAATGCTTTGTCGAAAACGTCTTTGGAAAGCAACTTTTTTTCTTCATCAAGATTGGAGTTGATGACGTGGCCACACGCCCAAAGCGCACGGCCCAAGCTATCGTCAGAACCCACATCGTCGAGAAATCGGCGATCATAGCCCAAGAAATTGTGTAATCTGCCGTCCTTCATTTGCATATGATACAGAAAGCTCAAGTAGACATCTGCAAGCTTCGCTGTTTCCGGGTTCCTGTTTAGCCCATTATGTTTCGTGCACACGATCAACGCGCGGGCGTTATCGTCCGTGGTGTAACCTTCTCTTCTGTTCGGCGTGGCAAACTTGGCGTGTTGGACGATCCCAGTTTCATCCGTGATAGATGCCAAATAGTCCAGCTTTATAGGCGGTAGCTGAAGCAAATTCTCTTTCAAGTGTTTAATATTCTCCTGTAGAGCCCAGCGTATCTCTTTGCCACTACGGCCCAAGTAAAATCTCTGCTGTAGCTGTAAACCCTTCTTTGCATGTTTCTTCTTAGTTCCTCATCCTCCAAGAGTTGACTAATACCCTCTGCAATAGATCTGTGATCTCTAAACTTACAGAAAAGCCCCCGGCCCTCGGCTAGGACCTCCTGAGCGTGAAGGTAAGGCGTGGCTATTATTGCTTTACCCGTTCCCATTGCATACACGAGTGTGCCGCTACTAATCTGATTCGGCTCAAGGTATGGCGTGACATAAATGTCTGTCGCTTGAAGGTACTTGATTAGTTCACGTTTAAGGAGGAAGCGGTTGTGAAACTTGACATGTTCATGAAGATCCAGATCATCAACCAGTTTGATAAGCTTCTTGCGGTAACGCTCCCCTTCAGACTTCCTCACCTCTGGATGAGTCTCCCCGATTACTAGATAGACAATTTCGGGTTGGTTCTCCACAACCTCCGGGAGAGCTTTAATAACATACTCTATGCCTTTGCCTCGGCTTATAAGTCCAAAAGTTGACAACACGATTTTTCCTTTCAAACCAAACAGCGAAGGCTTAACCTTGTTGCTATCAACAAATGGAACATCAGGACACCCATGTTGGATGATTTCGATTTTGCTACGCGGAACATCGTACGCCATAAGTATTTGTTTGGCGGTGTTGGTCATAGTTACTATCTTTGAGCTGTGCTTTGCGATTTGTTTCAAGACAGTTTGAGCCTTAGGTTCAAGGCTAGGAGACGCGGTGTGGAGCGTGGAAACCACCGGTTTCTGAATCTTCTCTAAGAAACAGTTGATGTATTCTCCCCACTCTCCTCCAAACAGACCAAATTCGTGTTGCAGATTAACCAAATCGGCCTTGGACGAATTGATGCAACCAGCAGCTTCAACATAATCTTTAGGAAAGTGTCTTCTGATATGGCATCTGACAAATCTATCATAATTGTAGATCGTATTCCCTTCATTTATCGCAACAACTAGAGGTTTCCTAAAAATGCCAAGCTGATTTGTAGCGACAACCAAGTCCTTTGTGAAAGTCGCTATCCCACATTCTCGCGGAGGATAGCTGCTTACGTACGCGATCTTATTCATCCCAACATCGCCAGTGAATTCTCATTCATATAGCATCAACACTTCTATCACTCTCTCGAAAAGAAGAAATCAACAACTCGTCCAACAAAGTCAAGTGATAAAATCATTACTAAAACTCAACATAGAATAGGCGAATCCGGCATTAATGGCTTACGGTTTAATCCAGATATCGTGTGGTGAAGGGACAATTGAGTTTATTCTTATTCTGAATTCTCTTTTTTCCATTTCTCTATTTGTTTTTCCACTTCTTGAGGTTCTGTAATGTAGTAGGTACAATCTACGGCTTTTTTCACGTCGCCATTCACGCTCTGCAGCACCGAAACCAACTTCCCGTTCTTAAAACCAAAATACGTGCGTATCTTACTCATTCCTGCGTTCCCCCAAATATTCCCGGCGCGAATGGACTATCAAAACCACTTTCAGCACCCCGATGAACATTCTATCCCACAATTTAGCTATAATCACTATTTC
>SOJY01000185.1 GCA_004376385.1 Candidatus Bathyarchaeum sp. | reverse complement strand
CATCATCAATTAACTCGTAAATCTTCTTGGCTTGCTAAGCATACTATTGTTCTAGGGGCAGTTCTGGCGTAAAACGTGAATTTGTACAAGCAGGATGAATCTCGTGTTAATTCGTTGAACCCGAAAGGTGTAACACTTCCGGAGTCATATCACAAAAAGGAATCGTTAAATATTTTCGAAAACATCCAATACTATAGAATATTGTGCCAAGCAAATTCATGTAACTGGTTATCATTCAACTGGAAATCAAACAAGAAACTTTGATGCTCTGCTAGAGGCATGGTCGTAAAGGAGAGAGGGTATGAATGGCTAGAGAAGAGAAAAAACGGATTGTTCTAGACATTGGGGGAATGAGTTGCGTTACCTGTGCCCAGACCATAGAAAAACGGTTGCCCAAGTTGAAGGGAATAATTTATGCAACAATCAATTTTGCAGCCGAGAAGGCAATCATAGATTACAACCCCAACTTAGTTGACCAGAAAGCCATCGAAGAAGCCATTGTCGAAGTAGGCTACAAGGTAATTCATCAAAACGTTACTCTGAAAATCACTGGAATGACCTGTGCCACCTGCGCACAAACTATCGAAAAAGTCCTAAACAGAAAAGAGGGCATATACCGTGTCACTGTAAACCTTGCACTAGAAACGGCGAATATAGAGTATAATCCAGCGCAGATTAGTTTAGAGGGAATCAAGAAAGTCATACGGGACGTAGGATATGATGTCATTGAACCAGAAGGGGGCGTGGAGGACGCAGAACAAAAGGAAAGAGACCGAGAAATACGTTCACTGAAATACAAGTTAGCTTTCTCCGCGGCAGTAACCATACCCGTAGTAATCTACAGCAACTCGCGCTTTCTACCATTCACTCTGCCCACCTTACCCGTAGATAATTTTATTCCGTTACTGCTTTTTGTTTTATCCACGCCAGTTCACTTCATTGTTGGACATGGCTTCTTTGTAGGCGCATACAAGGCGCTAAGGAACAAAAACCCAAACATGGATGTGCTAGTTGCAATAGGCACCTCAGCCGCGTACTTCTACAGCGTCTACGTCACATTCTCGGGCATAGGAAACCTGTATTACACCACCGCGGTGTCCCTCATGACATTCCTCATTCTGGGCAGACTGCTCGAGGCTACAGCCAAGGGCAGAACATCCGCGGCTATACGAAAACTTATGGGACTTCGAGCCAAAACAGCCCATGTTATACGAGACGGAAAAGAAATCGAAGTTCCAGTTGAAGACGTTCAGGTCGGCGACATTGTGGTTGTTAGACCCGGAGAGAAGATACCCGTTGATGGCGTGGTGACCGACGGCTACTCTGGAGTTGATGAAAAAGTGATAACAGGCGAAAGCATACCTGTCGAAAAGAAGATAGGCGACTCGGTTGTTGGAGCAACCATAAACAAAACTGGTATGCTGAAGTTCAAGGCAACAAAGGTTGGAGCCGACACAGTATTAGCCCAGATTATTAAACTGGTTGAGAACGCATTGGGTTCCAAGGCGCCCATCCAAAGGCTGGTGGATGTTGTGAGCAGCTACTTTGTTCCAGCTGTTCTGATAACTGCAACAGCCGCTTTTCTTGTCTGGTATCTTCTAGGAATGGGCTTCATATTCGCCCTCACCGTTTTCATTGCAGTTTTAATTATTGCGTGTCCATGTGCCATGGGCTTAGCTACTCCCACCGCGATAATGGTGGGTGTAGGAAAGGGGGCAGAAAATGGAGTCTTAATCAAGAGCGGAGAAGCGCTAGAAACAGCTCACAAACTTCAGGTTGTAGTATTCGACAAGACCGGAACACTGACTAAAGGAGAGCCGGAAGTCACGGACATTATCCCTGCCGCGTCCTTAACTGGAACGTCATCAGCTGCAAAGAAATTTAAAAAACTGAGCGAAGAGGATCTGTTACAATTTGCTGCGATTGCAGAGAAGAACTCGGAGCATCCTCTCGGAGAAGCTATAGTGAGGATGGCAAAGGAGAGGCACCTTGAGGTTGTTGATTCTGAGTTCTTTAATGCCATACCTGGATACGGCGTGGAAGTGAAGTATGATAAAAAGTCAGTCTTGCTTGGTAACCGGAAGTTGATGGAACAAAACAACGTAAACATTGGGCAGCTTGAGGAGAAGATGAGGCAACTGGAGGAAGATGGGAAGACTGCTATGCTTGTAGCAGTAGATGGTGAGGCTTCTGGTTTGATTGCTGTGGCTGATACTTTGATGGAGTATTCTGTGGATGCTGTGAAGACTCTCCAGCGGATGGGTCTTGAAGTGATTATGCTTACTGGAGACAATGAAAGAACCGCGAAGGCTATTGCACGGCAAGTGGGCGTGGATAGAATATTAGCGGAGGTGCTTCCGGGAGACAAAGCATCAGAGATTAAGCGGTTGCAGGATGAAGGCAAGATAGTGGCTATGGTGGGGGATGGCATTAATGATGCTCCAGCCTTGGCGCAGGCAAACATCGGTATAGCTGTTGGAAGTGGAACAGATGTAGCCATGGAGACGGGTGACATTGTGCTGGTCAAAAACGACCTGCGAGATGTAGTGATTAGCATACAGCTTAGCAGAGCTACAATGAATAAGATTAAGCAGGGTCTGTTTTGGGCATTCGCCTACAACATCGCCCTTATCCCAGTAGCAGCGGGTATCCTCTACCCGTTCATGGGAGTATTGCTGGATCCAGTCTTTGCGGCTGCGGCAATGGCTACCAGTTCAGTGTCTGTGGTTATGAATGCCTCGCTTTTGAAGAGGTTTAAACCAAAATTGGAAAGCCAGAACTAAGAGATGGAATTGAATGGAGGTGAAAAATGATTGGCAGTTGATCCAGTTTGTAAGATGCAAGTGGATGAGAAAACGGCGAAGCATAAGACTGTTTACAATGGAAAAACCTATTACTTCTGTGCTCCAGGATGCAAGATAGTCTTTGATGAGAACCCTGAAAATTACCTCAAAACATAAACACCGGCATATACTCACACCCCAAAGAGCCAGTAACGGTTAGTCACGTCCACGCATTGGACATCGATAAAGTTATAGCATTGAAGAATAAAGTTTAGCCTGCTGGGGTGGCTGAATGGTTCAGGCGGTGGGCTGCAGACTCACTCTATATGGGTTCAATTCCCATCCCCAGCTCCACAACATAAACACAGATAATTCTCTAACCCGTTTTTGCTTTGAATCCAGTCTTCCTTGGAGTTAATGACCTAGATGAACGTTACCGCATATGCAGGAAAGTCCCACAAGGTCATCGATGTATTTTGAGTGATTATTCTCTGTTTGCCAAAACATGCGTTTACGTTTAGACCCTCTTATACACATGCATGCGCGCAAAAAAAGGTAAAAATTTAATGCCTGTGGCAGCAACCCCAAATTTTAATAGATTCTTATGTCAAAAAAATACGGCATGAACTATGCAAAAATTGTCCAAGGAATAATAGTCATAGTGTTGGCTGCTCTATTACTTGCTGACGGAGTTCTTGGATTAACTGGCGGTTTAGAAGAGGAACTACTCTCACTTCCAGCTGTCAAGCTGGTTGTCGGACTCATCGCACTTGTGCTGGCTGGAGCCTTCCTAGAAGAAAGCCGAAAATAAACTTGAATTTCGAACTGCGTTGACTATCCTTTCTCCTTTTCGTATTAGTGTGAACTGGAACTCTCATGATTCTCTTCATGTTCCTTTGCGCGCACTATCGTTTGAATGTTTAATAAATTAATGACCACAATATAAGAACCGTTGGAAGTAAGATGAGGAGGTAGTTTTAATGGCTGTTGAGAGGGTTTGTAGAAACTGTGTACACTTCAAGAGTCGGAGAGGTAAACCATATTGCATTGTTGTTAAGCAGACGATATCCGAGACCAGTATTTGCAGAAAGTTTAAGTCCAAACAGGATTAGAGCGTAGTTGAGACGTGCAATTGTCCCAAAATCCATTAATATATCCTTCAGTGAATTTTTTCTTAGAAAGATCAATAGGGAATCTGGATGTCTTCACAGCAAGACAACTTAGAAAATTTAAAGTTTAGATAGAAGCATTCATTTTGTATTAGTAGGAGAGGCGTTGAATCTGGAAAAGAAAAAAACGGTTTTTCTTGTTTGCCTCGTTGTGATTCTGCTCGTAAGCGTATTCAGCGTAAGGCTGCTGTTGAGCAACGAGCGTCCTCAAGGTGAAGAATACAAGGCTTTAGCTGAGCAGCTCTTGAGTGACGCGAGAGAAGAATTCGAGGATATTAGAGGTGTTTCTGTTAGGGAAGTAACTCTTGAAGTGGTTAACCAAAGCTGGGTGATCGAAAACTGGGGCAAAGCATACGCAGACTTTGATGAAATACGTATAGAAGAAAACATCTACAAGGCATTATTCATGATCTCTCAGGCTGTCAACCTGTATAATGTTAAGTTAGAGTGGACTGGAAGTTTTCATGCTGCAAAGTGGCAGGGCAAAATCTACGTTGTCGAAGAAAAGTTTGATGTAACTAACGAGTTTAAGGCGAAATCAACTTTTGTTCACGAATTAACCCACATCATGCAAGAGAACTACTCTCTTCCCACAAGAACAACATTTGATGGAGCCAAAGCCCTAACTTCCATGAAGGAGGGAGATGCCACATTAATGGCTGACACCTTCAAAAACGGCGGAGTTGTACCCCCTTCGGCGGAAGTGCGTATACCTAGTACATCAAGTCTTCCGGAATCTATTGATAAACTTAACAGATTTGTATACCGTTATGGCGTAGAATTCGTTAAAGCCTTGTATAATTATAATGATGCTAGCTGGGAAGTGGTTAACGAAGCGTACGCGAATCCTCCCCGCACAACTGAGCAGATAATGGACCCCAAAAAATACTTCGCCCAAGAGGATGCACTAACTGTTGAAGCGGCTTCAGTAACTGGAGATTGGAATCTAACAAAAACGGAACGATTCGGAGAATACTTCATCTTTGTTATGT
>SOJY01000163.1 GCA_004376385.1 Candidatus Bathyarchaeum sp. | reverse complement strand
AAAACCCAAAATTGCGCCGACAATGAAAAGAGCTAAACCGAAGAGAATCAAGCTTTTCCTCACAAGTCATCCCAACAAATCCTACATCTAATCTGATGTATAGGTATTTTAAATCTATAATGTAGATATGGATAGCAGATTATCGAAATATGTAAAAATTTGGATAGTCGATTATCTAAATATGGTAAGAATTAGTGAGATAATTAACCAAAATCCTTGGTGGAAGTACGGAAAGGATTTTCAGCTTTAGCTTCACCCTAGCATGTTTTTGACTGTTAAGAAGAACTCTTTCGCATTGTTTAAACAGTATTTAGCATCTTTTTCGCTGCTTTTTTGTTTCGAGTCCATGAAGTGTCTCATGCCTGTCTATTCTGAGAGTCTAAGGCGTTGATTAGAGATATTAACCAATGATAGGCCCTTCCGTGTTCCACTTCACAATTTGCACGTGTTTGTTTGGTGTGACTAGTTTATTCAATTGTTCCTGGAAATCATGGTCTTGGGTTGCTAAGACTAGTTGTTTCTCATTTAGTTCCTCCGCAAGCATTTTTGCGAGGGCTATTTTATGTGGTTGATCCATCGATTGGGTCGGGTCGTCTAAAACGACAAGATCTAGGTTTCGGGATAGATGTTTGGACATGGATATGAAGATGGCTATGGCGGTGATGTTTAGTTGAGCATTGCTGAAACGCGTCTGTACATGGGTTTCGTGCTCTGCGCCTCTGGCTTTGATCCAGTAAATGTTTCGGTCCCTTTTGGTTTCAAGGGATAACCCTAGGTTAGTATAGTAGGTGTGACCTATTAGTTTCGAGTAGTACCGATTGATTTCGGATTCTATCTTCCCAAGCGTTTCTGAGACAAGGTTCTTTTGCTCAGCTGAAATAGCCTGTTTGATGTCTTCCAATCCTCTTGCGAGTTTTTCAAGTTTCTCATATTTGTCGGTTAACTCTCTTAAGAGGGCTTCAAGTTCAGGGAATTCCTCTTCGAGCCTCAGCACTTCTGCCTCCTGCAGTAGGTACGTGTGAATATCCTCGAGTCTCCTAAGCGCTTTATTCAATTCTTCCAACGACGAAGTTACAGTATCGAAACTGGCAATTTTTGTCTCAGTTTTTTCCAAAGTTTGTGATAGGGTTTGAAGGAGATCAATATCCGTCCCTTTTACACCAATCTCTGTGCGAATCTTCTGGGTTAGACCGGCGAGGTCTCTCTTTACCTCATTCAAACGTGACAGATCACTCTCAAGTTGGTGTTTCTGCATTGTCACCTGGTCCATTGAGGATTCGAGCTCCTTAAGCTCTGACTCAGTTTTCCTTACCATTTCTTTTGCAGTCTCGGCCTTGATTTCCACTGTTGCAGTCCTTTCTTCTATCTTCTTTCTTTGCTCATTCAGCGCCACGTTTGCCTTCTTCAAGTTGTTGTCAATACTGTCCAATTCGCCGAGGATTTTCTGAAGGTTTTGTAGCTTACTTTCAAGGCCTTTCACTTTTTGTTTTTGGTCAAGGATTTGTGCACCAGCCTCGGTTTGAGAGATTTCTTTTCGTAGGTGGTCTGCTATCTCAAGTGGATCGATTGACCTCTTGCATATTGGGCAAGCATCAGGTTTTTGATCTTTTATAAACTCTAGTGCATTGGTTATAGTTTGGCTGTAGGTTTCTAAACCTTCTATTTTGCTTCTTAGCTTGTTTCTTTTTTCATCTAAATGGGCTATCTGTTCTTTGACCGAGTCTATGTCGCCATGTTCAGATTTGAGCTCTCCCCGTGTATTTTCAAGGTCTTTGACGTTTTGTTGGAAATTTGCTAGAGTCATGCTCTCTTTTTGGAGGAAGTCTCGCAAATCTTTGGTCTTTTCGCGTTTTGTTTTCTTCTCTGTGAGTTGTTCTTCGATTTCTCGGATTTTGTGTTGCAGTGTCTCTTCGTCTGTCTCCTCCAGTCCTTGCAGTCGACCAAGACTGTTTTTGTATTGGTCGCGCAGGGAGGTAAGCGTTACCCTCTCATCGCCAAGTTCCCTATACTTTTGGAATTTCTCCTTTTCCAAGAGACTGATGTTGTTTCTCAATCTTGAAATTGCTTCCTGTAGTGCAGTTAGATTTTCTGGAGGCATCTCTTGATGAGAAACGTAAACGTCTATTTCTCTGGCGAGGCTTTCGACTTTTTGTGCTAGTTCTTGGAAGAGCAAGGGTAGGGGTCTGATGTCTAGGTCGCCTTCAGTTATTCCCTTTTGGAGGAGTCTTTTCTTGGTGTCTTCAAGTTTGGCGCGGGCTACTGGAAGGTTTCTGAGGTCGGTTGACTGGAGTGTTTGAATCTGTGCTTGGATTTCGTTGCTTCTTCGGGTTATTCGGGTGATTGGAAGCGAGTCGATAAGTTCGCGTAAGGAGTATGTCCCCAGCAGCCTATCCATCATAACGCTTCTAGTCTTCAGGTCGCCTATGATAAATTCCCTCAAAGCCTCTTGGTGCAGGTATTTGCTGGCGTAGAATTCGTCTTCCGTTAGGTCTAGAAACTCTAGAATCTTGGCCTGAGCCGCTTTTCCCTTCAAAGTTGAGTCTTTCACCTCAACTACCAGCTTCGATTTCCTCCTTGACCAGTGACCTTTCTTCCTTGTTCGTATGATTTTCACTTTGTTCTCTAGACTCTCGAGTGTTAACTCCACCCTTGCTGTCTCAGCTGGGTGAAACTGGTTTACAATGGCGTCTTCGATGTCGAACTCGGCGCCTTTCATGTGGGGTATCCATCCGTAGAGGCCCCACTCAATAGCCTGTAAGATGCTCGTCTTGCCGACACCGTTGGGTCCAGAGATCACAGTTGGAAGCCCATTGGTGTCCAGCTTTAGCTCCTTGTTGATCCCCCGGAACCCTTCGATTGATATGTTTGTTAGGCGGAACCTCTCACTCAACATCTTCACTCAATCCTCGAAGTATCAGGGTTACGCGATCCAACAATCTGGCCTTCACTTGTTTCGACCCGCCTTCTTTGTACCAACCTAGTATCTCCTTCAGGAGAGCCTTGTGTTCATTTTCCTCAAGTCTCAAGGTTAACTTCTCCTCTAGCAGTTGATAGAAGTCCTTCTCCGTCATTTTCTATACCCTAGACTACTAATTCCATTCAGGTTTGCTATATATTTAATTCATCGACTACGTATGCTTATAACATGTGGGCATCTGAATTTGAGCAGATCTCGAAGAGAGTTGTGGCTGGAAAGAAGGAAACTGCAATGGAAACTGAGACACGGTTTTAAGATCACAAAACAGGAACTGTCGAATGCAAAAGAGATAGAAGAACTAGTGAAATTGCTCCAATTGTTAAAAACAGGAAGTATAGTTAAGGAAGAGGAATCTTTTCTAAGGAAACGTGCAGGCAAGATAATCTGTGATTTGGTTCTTGAAATTATAGATTTACAGAATGAGCCAATGAAGGTTGAAGAAATTGCCTGCAACCTTTTGAACGCTGGTGACGATCTCCTAAAGTCCGCTGGATATTTTGTCATAATCGAAAAGGTTATGGGCGAGAAGGTTCCGCCCATGAAGTTTGTTCGTGATCTTTTGAGTATCTGGCGCGATAAGCCTGAAAGTCTGGAAATAACTATTGGGCGGCTTCTTTCAAGGGATGCTCGTTTCATTAAAGTTGAACAAGACTTGTTTGTTTCAAGAAACTGGTCGCCCAACAAACTTTTCAAGGTATACGTTAGACTGGCATCGGAATACCGACTTCTTAGTCCTAAGAAGAAGAGGAAGTTCATCGGAGAAGCAATTGAACTCTTAGAGACTGGAAAAGCCGATTTTCCGAACAAGGACGCGTTAATAGAGACTTTGAAGAGAATGTAAGCCTAACTTCATTCTATCTGCAGAGGTTTGGAGTGGCTATCTAACCGAGATAAACCGTAAATATTTAAAGGTCAATTATCTGGCGAAAGGAACCACATGCGGCCTCTCCCCACATAAATATCTTATATAAGATGTCTCATATAAAGTACCGTTTACCTAATCGGGTGTTGTCTATGGCCAGCAAGTACGAGGAACACGTATACCAAATGTTGTCTGATGAGCCGGTGACCCCTAACGAGATCGCGTTAAAGATTGAGGTGAGTCACAAAACGGCGCAGAGAATTTTGATGCACCTGGCCTTGACGAAGAAAGATGTTAGGTATAAAAATTCAGGTAGGATACATCTTTTCTGGAAAAGCAGAGGGTGATGGGTGTTGGGGAAGTATAGGGGCATCTACAGATCGACTTATATTCCTTTGTTTATCAAGCTTCTGCATTCCATAAAGGATTTAACCTTCGAAGAGGAAGTGGATGATAGAATAGAGAGTTTACTGACTCAAAATGCGAAGAACACACGAATGGCGATAAGGCGTGATTTTAAAAGGCGTTACCTAACCTTTGACGAAGGACTACTGGTAAAGACTCCCTTGTTAGAGTTTGTTTCCCATACGAACGATCTGGCCTTGATTAGGGAGCTTCTTTACTACCATTATATTAGGGCTGAGAGGATTGGGGCCGAGGTTGTGATGGACGTTTTGTATCCGCGGCTTCCTAACGCAGAGTACGAGATGGAGGAGGTTATGAGTTACTTGGCAAAGAAGATGCCCGAGATGGTTGAACGCACCTGGCATAACGTATATTCCTTTTTGAAAACTGCGTTGAAGGATTTCGGCCTTTTGAAAAGGGTTGATGATAGGTGGGTTGCTCAACCTTATTCTCCTAAATTAGAATCTTTTGTCTATGCACTACACCACGAGTTTACGGTGGATCAGAACTACTTGAACCCCAGGGTTGCATATTTGCTGGAGGAAGCCGAGCTTCCCCGCCTGTTCTTGATGTCTCATGCATCGGTTCGAGATTACATTCAGAGGGCTAGGCGTGCCGGCCTCATCAGCTATGAGGTGTGCGCCGGAGATGAGCAGGTGGCTCTTATTCACAAATCTCTGGACAGGGTTACCACCGAAATGATCCGGGGTATAGGGAGGGGGTAGGATGGGCCTGAGCAGACAAGCGTCAGCGTCTCGGACCGCATTAGATGAGGTTTTTGTTTTTAGGCTGAAGGCCCTCCACTCGATTCTGGCTCCCCTCATGTACGATTCGCTTAAGAACAAGCTGGCAACGGACAAGGCGTTTAAGCAGAAGTATGAAGAATGGGTGAAGAAGCAAGGCTGGACGCTCGACGAGGAAAGGCACAGTAACATCGCGGATCAGGGCGCCTATATCCTTATCAACAAGATCCTATTCTACAAGGCACTAGAAAGGAAGAAGAACCTACCGCCGCTCACCAAAAAGGAGAATGTAGCCGAACTCCTAGAAATATTGCGTGAGTGCTTTGGTGCAGCCTTGAAAATAGACTATAGGGCCGTATTCCAGAGGGATCCCATATACGACGAGATTCCGTTGACGCCTGAGGTGGCTCAGAGACTGAACATCCTTATCGATGAGGTCTCCGAGTACGATCTATCAAAAATGAAGAGGGATGTCATTGGGACCCTATACGAGAAGCTAATTCCAAAGGGTGAGCGACGTGCTTTAGGTCAGTTCTACACCCCACCCCAAATCGTGGAACTTGTAGTCAAAATGTGCATCACAAGTCCGGATGACAAGGTGTTGGACCCAGCATGTGGGAGCGGAGGCTTCCTAGTAGCAAGCTACGATTGCCTACTGGAATTGAAAGGAAAAACTAAAACTGACGATGAGACCCATCAAGAACTACTCAGCCAGATTTGGGGCATAGATATCAACAAGTTTCCCGCTCACCTTGCGACAATTAACTTGGCTACGCAAAATCTTGAAAGTAAGAGTGACTTTGTGAACGTGATTGTCAGTGATTTCTTTGATATACGAGAACCTGAACAGAAAATTCTTGCCCCTTGGTCTGGAATAACTCCCGATGGAAAACGTGAGATTATCGAAATCCCTCAATTTGATGTGGTGGTTGCTAATCCCCCTTACATTAGACAAGAGGACATAGCTGATAAGAAAAAAGTGAGGAAACATCTTCAGAGAATAGGCATAAAAAAAATGACTGCTCGTTCTGATGTTTTCTGTTATTTCTTCACTCATAGTCGTGAGTTTTTGCGTGAAAGTGGTAAAATCGGTTTCGTTACCTCTGAGAGATGGCTCGACGTAGGCTATGGAAAAGCTCTTCAGCAATTTTTCTTGGACAATTTCAAAATTCATGCTATAATCACTTTTGACAAAAAAGTGTTTGACGAGCCAATGGTAGGAAGTTGTATAACGATTCTTGAGGAATGCGGTAACAAAAAATCAAGAGATAACCACTTTACAAATTTCTTGCGAGTCAAAGAACGATTGCAAATTGAGGAAATTATAAAAAAAGCGAAGACACAATCAAACTCTGAATTTTCGAAAGAGACTGAAGAATACCGATTAACTTCAATAAGGCAAACGACTCTAAGGAAAAGCGGAAAATGGAATCGATTCCTATTCGCTCCAAGAATCTACTTTGATATCACTAACCATACAAACACTTGCACATTAAAAACACTTGCTGACGTAAAGTTTGGTATCAAAACCGGTGCTAACGATTTTTTCTATTTCAGAGGGAAAGAGAGAATTAAAGAATACGAGTTAGGAAATTTTACTTTTCCAATAGTTAAGGGCATAGGGCAACTTCAATACATTGGACTGGAAAGAGAGGACACAGATTGGTATACCCTAGATCTTCACAAAGTGGTAAATGATATTGTCAAGGATTTTTCAAAATCCAAGAGGAATAAGGATCAACCTCTTTCTGAAAGAATAAAGGAAGAAATGAAAAAAAGAGGTTTAAACGGACTCGTTAGATACATCGAAATAGGAGAGAGAAATGGCATAAATCTCAGACCTACATGTGCATCTCGAAAGGTCTGGTTTGACATTGGAAACATAGACACTCCTCCTTTGATATCGTCAGCTTGCTATTGGAAACAATTCATGGTTCTATACAACATTGATGGTTCGGGGGCGGACCATTATTTCTACTACATATCTCTATATGCAGGGGTCGATGCAAAACTCCTCGGGGGCATTCTTAACTCTACACTCGCGAGGGTACTAGTAGAAGTTGATGGAAGGATTGCTAAAGGACAGGCCTTAGACAGAATCACAATAATGGTCTATGAAACGAAAAACCTTAGAATCCCCAACCCTAGAAGAATGGCGGTACATGATAAGCAAAAAATATCCTTGGCTTTTGAAGAGATTCTTAAAAGAGAAAGGTTTTGTGATGAGGTGGAAAGAGCAGAACTCCAAAGGAAACTAGATGTTGCTGTCCTGAAGACGCTAGGAATGGAAGGTCGACTGGAAGAGTTATACAATGCAGCAGAAATTCTTCTTCAAAGGAGAATAAAGGGCGGCGCAGAACAAACCGAAGTGCTTGTTGGTCCTGAGGTTGAGCATCAAAAGCCTTGGCCTCTAAGCTCTGAGGAGCTGGAGGATCTTGTCACCCTTCTTCAGTTGTCGAAGGTCGGAAGGCTAACCGAGGAACAAGAATCTACTCTCGGTCGTCGTGCAGGTATGGTAGTTCGCGACCTCGCCTACGAGATCATCAGGTTGAGGCATGAACCAATGAGTGTTAAAGATACTGCCCAAAGAATTCTTGACATCGAAGATGACGTTCTAAGTTTAGCTGGCTATTATGAAGTAATAAGCGAAATTATGGGTAGAAAGACAACACCTAAACAGGTCATCAGGGACCTCTTAAGCATATGGCGAGACCAACCAGAAGGCATAGAGAAAACAGTCTCAAGACTCCTCTCCGGCGACGGTCGCTTCCTCCAGATTGAATCCCGTCTCTTCGGGCTGAGGGAATGGTCCCCTAACGAGCTCTTCCAAATCTACGTCCAACTGGTGTCCAAGTACAGAACCACCGATTATGAGAAGAAGGAGACCTTCAAGGGCGAGGCCATCAGACTCTTGGAGTCCGGTGAAGTCGACTTTCCCGACAAAGACGGTTTGATACAAACGTTGAGGAGGCTGTAATGAATGGCTAAGATGTACAAAGTCGTTAAGGTAAACGACCTTGAATCCGGCCTCAAGGAAATCGATAGCTTCGTGGAGCTTCCAAAGGTCCGGGGAGTCTTAGCCGTCGTCGGCGAATCTCCAAGCGGCAAGACCACTCTAGTAAAGCGTTTTCTTGAGAGCCGAGGTCTGTCCGAGGATAAACATTACATGAACGTGAATGACTTCATAATGAACACGCTCAGAAAAAGGCAAGACTACAAGGCATTGGAACTGGATGATCGAAGGAGCTTCCTGGAAAGAAACCAAAGAATAATAAGGAAAACGCTTTCTGAGAAGCTTTACGAACATTTCCAAGATAACAGAATCTTGGTTCTGGACTCCATCGAACTTTTGTCAAAGTATGAGGTTAACCTTACCACGTTAGCCTTTGAACCGGCCAGCGGAGGCAAAACCTGCATTATATGCGTCCCCGGCTCCGTCTCTGGCGAGAAGATTTACTTCATGGGCAAGCCCGGGATCGTAAGCTATCATCATTGTGACAAAATTATACAAATTGAAAGGAGAAAATAAGAATGGTGAAGAATAAGATAGGAATAAGCGATCTGGTAGAGATATCTGAGAAACCGGAGGCATTCATAGTTCTCACAAGGGCCGTAAATGAGAATCCAGAGGATACTCTCGGCACCTACGTAGTCACCGACGACATAAGAGAGCACGTTTCAAGTATTTTGAGCCAAATTCACACTGGAAAAGGAAAGGGCTTCTGCGTACAAGGATTTCCAGGATCAGGCAAATCGCACTTCCTCTCATTCATAACTCTCCTACTCAAGGAAAAGGAGGCCTGGAACCACCCCAGTGAAGATGTTAAACAGCTTAAGCGTGAATTCTACGACAAACTCAAGGACAAGAACTTCCTAACAATATACTTCTCCTTGACAGAGGGAGGGGATCTAAAAGTTTCCCTCTATGAAGAAGCAGAGAAACAAGGTGCCAAAATAGTCCAAGCTAACGCCATATACGAGAACTTCTTCATTGAACGAACTAAATCGATAAACTGGGATGACTTTTACCGCTTCGTCAAGGAGAAAGAGGGCCTAAGCAAGGAGGAAGTTGATAGGTTAGCTTCACAACAAGACAAAACTTCCATCGCCGAGATCACAATAAAGTACGACCAGTCCAGAGGAGTCTCACATACGCAAAGACATTTCCGGGAGATTCTTTATCCGCCCATACTAGAGGGTGTAGACGGCATCTTGGAATACGCCAAAGAAAAAGGTATGGACGGTGTAATTGCCGTAATAGACGAACTGTCACAGTATCTCAAAGAGCGTCATGACAGAGGAAAAATGCAGATAGACATCTCTCTTCTTAGAAGCTTAGAAGATGTTTTTCGAGCCGGAAAGCCCTTCTGGGTAATCGCAGCAGCCCACGAAGACATAGGCAGACTCATGGGCTATGCCTTAGACAGGTTTGAAACCATCATACAGTCCAAGATAGACATTAGGCACATATTAGCCAGGAGAATAGCGAAGAAAAAGCCTGGAAATGAAGGCTACATCAGCGACCTATACCACGAGTTCAGCTTGCTCTTCCCAAAATTCTCTGAGAGCGTAACCCTCGACGAGTTCCGCGATCTGTATCCTTTCCACAAAGCCTTTGTCGAGAATGCGGTCCTTCTGGCCGAAGAAGCATCCAGAATGAGATCGATAGTTCTAATATGTTGGGATTGTCTTGCCAAAGTTAAGAAGACCGAGGAGGAAAGACCTGAAGAGAAAGACGCGCATAACTTGATCACCATCAATGTACTTTATGACCAGTTTCTCCTTGACCCCCGAATAAGAGAAAAGTACAACAGATACTTTAATGTCTACGAGGAGTTCTTCAAGCCCGACATAATCCCAAAGCTGGAGAGAAACCGAAAACTTGCGCATAAACTCATTAAGAGCTTAATAGTACTTGCCATTACTGGAAAAGATAGAGTAACCGTTAAAGACCTAACTCACATGCTCTTAGAAAAACTATTCAAACTTGAGAAAACCGATGTCAACTATCAAGGGGTAAAGGACACGCTCGACGAGCTTAAGAGGTTAAGTCTTGACAAATACCTAAGCATAGCCCCAGTGAGTAGAGACCCCCTAGAATCCACCTACTATATAGATGTTAAAAAAGTGGGAATAACACTTGAAGAAGAAATACAGGTGGAGATGAATGAGCTACGTGGCAAGGGGGACGATGCCCTAAAGCCAGCTTTAAAAAACATACTTAACTCCAGAGAGCCCTTGTTTTACAACATACCCATCGAAGAAATGGAAGTAACCTTGGCAAGAGAAGTAACTTGGAACAACACCCCACGAAAAGGAAAAATAAAGCTTGCCCTGCCCAAGGACGTAAGGACCCTTCCACAGTTAGATCCCACTAAAGACGATATAGATTTCTCCTTTATCGTAAGCATGCCTTTCTACACAACTCAGGAAGAGGACATTCAAACCTCCCAAGAGCTATTGAGAAAGATAAACGACCCGAGAATCTTCTTCTGGCTTCCAAAGGAGATGACAGGAGAGGAGAAGGAAAAGCTAAGAAGATACCGAGTCATCCACATCCTCCAAGAAAGGTACAAAGAACCCAAAACCACTGAGGAAAGAGAGAAAGCTGCCGAACTTCCCGTTAAACTTTCCCAAATTCAAGGAGAAGTTGAGTCCCGAATCGAGTGGCTCTACAGGGGAAACGCAATCATATGCAACGCCTCAGGCAGGCTTCCACTCCGTCCAGCTGACTATATCGACGCAGCCCAAATCATAGAAAAGAGCATAGAGGATGCCTTAAACCTCTACTATACTGAACACCCCGAGTATCGTGCCACAATCTCCCGGTCCCAAACAAACAAGCTCATCAAAAGCTTCGTTAAGGAAGGAAAAGCGGAGCACAGAACAAACGAGATCATCAACTATGCGGAGCCCCTAGGAATAGTCGGGCCCCAACTGGAACTGGATGCAGAGAGGTCCAAGTACGTGAAGGTGCTCCTAAAAAACGTGCCTGAAGAGGAGAGCGTCAATATAGAGACTCTGTTCAGAGTCCTACGCGGTGAGAAATACGGGATACAAGACTTTTCCTTTGAGGTACTCCTCGCCGCTATGATCAAGCAAGGGTTGATCACGGGTTACATGAGAGAAGGAGAAATCTTTGCCCCAGAAGAACTCGCAAATGTGGGCTCAGGCAGCAAAGCCCTCATAAACGTCCTCCAAACTGTGGAGAAGGGAAAGATGATCAATTTCCCTGAGCCCTGGGCGAGTGTGGTCAAGATACTCAACACTCTCTACCCAGAGGTTAGGACCACACCTTACAGCACCGCCACCCAACACACTATGTGGGAGACAGCGAAGAAAAGAATCGGAGAGGAAAAGGATAGGCTAGATCTCACCAAGCAAGAATTGGGGAAGCTCCTTGAATCCACAGGAAACCAAGAGACAACCGACCTATTAGACCCCATTGAAACCCTGCTAAGGGTTTACGACGGAATAAACCCCAACCTCGATCCAAAGAAAGGGTTAGAAGTCCTCCACGAAGGAGTGCTAAAGGAATACCCAGACTTGGACAGTTTCAAACAGAGCTTCAACCAAGTAGAGCAACTGAAGGATTTCTGCGGAAAGAGAAGAGACAACACTCTTATCGACTCCTACAACTACCTTAAGGCATTAATCGAAGGCTATGAAGGTCTAAAAAATATCGAGAATCTCAAGCGTTACCTAGACACGCCCCTCCTAACAGACCTTTGGCGAAAATTCATTCAGCTGAAATCCCTCATATACGACACAGATACCTACAAGAATTTTACTAAAGACTACGAAAGATTCACCGAAAGCTACGCAAAAGCCTATGCAGGAAGCCATACAGAATATTATACCAGACGAAACACCTTCAACGCAAGGCTCAACCAAATAAAGGAATCAAAAGAATACAACGCCTTGGAATTGCTTAGTGGAATAAAAAAGGTTAGACCATACCCCTCCTTTGAAGAAGTAAGGAAAAGGTTAGACCAGCAACTTGCAACGTGCGAAGTCAAGGGGCTCTATGGCTTAATAAGGGGATCACCCTTTTGCGAATGCGGGTACAAGATCGGTCTAGAAGAAAAAATTCCAACAACTGAAGAGACGGAACAAACTATCATCCAGAGCCTCTTATCTCAGGTTAAAATGCTTCAACAAAAGGCCACCAAAAACAGAATACTGACATATGCGAATGAGGAAGCCATCCCAATCTTAAGAAAACAGAAGATACAAAGTCTCCTTCGAATAGGGCCTTCCCCCGAGAACGTCGAACAGATTTGCAGCTTAGTCAGCCAGGAGGCTGTGGAAACTATAAGTAACGCCTTAAAAGATGCGGTCCACATACCCGGCAAGGAGATAATCAACGAACTGGCTGGATCCTACTCCCTACAAGAAATAGCTAGAGCAACTCAGGAGAAGATAACGACGTTGGCTGAACGGAAGATAAGGGAGGAAGGCAAGTCAGTGAAGGATAAAGACATTTTGATTGTGATAACCGGCGAAGGCTAAGCACATGGATAAATCGAAGCTCTCCAGTTTCATCGAGGAAGAAGTTAAGAACTCCCAGGATAACTTACCAAAACACATCGTCTTTTTGCATGATCCATACAGACTAGCGGAGGATCTAACTGAGGGATCCATGGAGATATTCGACAAGAACTATCAAATAGTGAAATATGTAAGCGACTTTCATCTGAGAGGGAAAGTGGAGAAATATAAGGACGACAAGTCCCGAAACTTTTGCATAATAAGCCACAAGAAGGATAACAGTTGCGTCCAAGACTACAACGGGTGGCGTAGCAACAGCGTACTGCTGACCCCTCAAAAACTTTTAGAGCAGAATACTGGCATACAATGGTGCGAGAGCATAAATATTATAGGAAGTCACCTCGCCCAACACGAAAAAGAAATTGTCGAGTGGCGTAAGAAAGTCGGGAAAAGCTCAATTCTACCCAGTGATGCAAAAGCCATTGTTGTTTCAGCGCTTGCAAATACTAACTTCATCAAAGAACAGGCCCCCCAAAACGTCTATCTCTTCCTATATCCAGAGAACAAACACAACAGGCTGACAGAAAGTATACCCGATCTCGAAGACTACATCAAAGAGCGCTTGAGGCATGCTTTGCCCTTCATCACTCCTATGCTAGATAACAAAGAACTTTATCAATCCTTCGCAGATTATCTATGGCTTTCCTATATCATACATAAACTGGGCGAGGACCCTTATGAGTGCATGAGAGGAATTTCATCCGAACTTTACGATCGATTTGAAAAACTAAAAATCCGCCGAGAAGCCCTGCTTGACCTTGCAGAGTCGTTACAGCAAGCAGACCCAGCCATGTGCAAGAAACAGGTATCCGCCATGGAAGAGCGTGTCCTTAATGCAAGGCCAGGAGCTCGCAGACAGTTCCTGAAACTAGTTGAACCCCAACCTCACGACCCTTTAGCCTATTACTCCCAGCTTGTCGAACGAGACAGATACACAAAGGTAACCTTAGAAACCATATTTGAAAGTCTCCCAAACTATGTAGTCGGGAACCCTAACTCGGCAACTGACGAGAGGCTGCCCCAGATAATCAAAGATCTTCAGATGCACTGGTTTATTGAAAACTACCAAGATCACTTGCAGCTTTTAACTAACCTGCAAGTGTTCTATAGGCATCAACAACAGATAGAGGGTGGGCCCTCCAAGGAACTTTCAACGCACAACCAATGGATCACCATTTACACCCAACAGATAGTACCTTTCGAGAGCGCCTACTCGAATATTGAGGTAAACCCTCAAATCCGCACAATATCCCCTGAGAATAGGGGAACGATTAGAAAGGATTACGAAGCCACAATATGGGACTACAACGTAGCTTTCCAGTGGTTCATAACAAAGAATTATCCTAAGTGGATTAAGGCTTGGGAGCGCCCCCTTCTGACGGCCGACTTCTTAGAAAAGGTCTTCAAACCCCATGACCCCCTACGAAAATACAGGTACACCTACATCATCGTAATCGATTGCATGCGCGTAGATGTCTGGAATCAACTTAAAAGAAACCTATTGGAGCGTTTTGAAGTTTTGGATGAGAAGTTTCTCTTATCGCTTGTCCCTTCGTCCACTATTTTCTCCCGAACATCCATATTCTCAGGCAAACTGCCCAAGGAAAGCATCATTGTCCCAGAGAGAGGAGCTCCTCGATTCAGGTTTGGAGACGAAAAAAGAACTCTGGCACAGGCCTTACACATCCCACCTGACAACATAGAGTTCATATCTCAAACCGAATCTGTAATCAAGATCGATGAGATTGATCAGGTTCTAAACAGCCCAAAGAACCTTAAAGTTATGGTCCTTGACAGCGTCGATAACAAGATTCACCGAGCTGGTGGAGACGACCGGCTGGGAAACCTTAAGCAAGACTTCCTAGACATCTACCGCACCGTTATCGAATCAATCCTTAACCAACTTGGAGAGCGTGAGGACACCATTCTCTTCATAATCTCCGACCACGGTTTCGTCAATACAAACAAGATTGTAATGCTGGAGCAAGAGAAGGGTTTTATACACCCACGATACGCGGATCTCAACCCAGAATCTAGGATGAATCAGGAATGGTCCACTGTTATACCAGCCGGAGAGTTAGGGGTAACCGGCAATGGTAGCGAGAAAAGATACGCGTTTCCTCTTGGTAACCTTAGCTTCAAGCTTGCCAGGGTAGGCACAACCATAAGAACGCGAGTGCGCGATGAGGTCATATACGGGCACGGAGGATTAACCCTCCAAGAAATGATCGTCCCCTGTGCCGTTCTAATTCCAAGGAGAGAAAGAACCCTGAAGCCCATAAGCATCAAGCTGAAAAACTACGAGTGCACGGAAGAGAAGGAATCCAACATGGTCTTCGAGGTGACAAACCCGAACTATATATCTATGAGCCAAGTAAGCATCCGTTGTAACATCGCACCGCCATTATTCCTCTTCACAATAGATGCAAACAGTTCAAAGGAATTCAAAGTGGGCTTCATCCCTAAAGAAGAGGGAGATATAGAAATTGAACTTCTCATCAACTATAAATTGCGAGATACCTTCAAAGAAAGCAGGCACAAAGAGATAGTCGTCGTGAAGAAGAACCCAGAAATTGTGAGAAGGTATATGGATGAAGAGTTTGACAAGCTGGTGAAATGAGAAATGACCATGGAAACATTGAGCCAAAAGGTAAGAGCGACATTCCCAGGTTTAACGGTGAAAAAGTCGTATTCTCATAAACACGAGACCAGCAAACTGCCTAGATTCATCTCAGAGTATTTAATCTCCAAACATAGTGACCAACAGGGAAACCTTTCAGAAGAGGGACTTCAAAAAATAGTCAACTTCGTCTCCGAATACTATCCCGAGCACAAAGACAAAGAATACCTGAAACATCAAGCTATGCAATTAGGTTCCGTGAAAGTGCTGGATGAGTTTGGCGTAGTTACCGACGTTAAGCATCAAACCCACAACGTTATCATACCTGTCATGGGGTTAAGAGACGTCAGAATCAAGTCAAGCATACTACTAGAGCACGAAAACCTGTTAAGGGGCGGCATGTGGGGCATCGCAAAGATCGTTTGGGATCCTGAAGTAGAACCCAAAATTCCTAATCACCCAAGAAACCTCTTGATAGATGAATTTGTTCCATTCCAAGTTTCAAGATGCGACCTACAAAACTTCATTAAAAAACGAGAAAACTTCACCACAGATGAATGGTTAGATCTAATGATAAACACTATTGGCTTAAATCCGAAAATGTACGACAGAAGAACCAAAATCCTATTGTTGAGCAGACTAGTACCCCTAGTGGAATCCAACGTGAACTTAACCGAGTTAGGACCCAAGGGAACCGGCAAGACCTTCCTTTTAAGAAACATATCATATTATTCAAGGATAATATCTGGAGGAAACGTTTCACCAGCCGTCTTGTTCTACCACTTGGTTACAAAGACCCCTGGCCTAATCGCTCTCAAAGATATCATCGTATTCGACGAGATAAGTAAAATCCGTTTCAGCAACCCTGACGAGGTCATGGGAAAATTGAAGGATTACATGGAGAGCGGAAACTACGAAAGAGGGCGTCAACAAGTTCATGCAGACGCAAGCATCGTCTTGGTTGGCAATCTGCCTACAAGATATGGTAAGCCACGCGAAAAGCTGATATTTGAAGTATTACCTGAGCCGATGAGAGACACAGCTTTTCTGGATAGAATGCATGGACTCATTCCAGGATGGGAACTTCCAAGAATTCAACGAAGTGAGATACATCTATGCCAAGACTTCGGCTTGGTCGGCGATTACTTCAGTGAAATCCTCCACAGATTACGATCTCTCGACTTCCAAACATTTGTCTCAACCAAACTAAATTTTTCCGAAGAAGTGGAGCTAAGAGATGAAAAGGCAATAACTAAAGTAACCAGCGGACTACTCAAACTCATCCATCCAAACCTATCCGCTACAGACAAAGAGTTTCAAGAAATAGTTGACATAGCCGTGGAATTCAGACAAACAATCGTTGACCAACTCCACATAATGGATCCAGAATTCAAAATGAAGAAAATAAACTATTCCTTTTAAGATTGCGGTAGCTCTCGAAAATAACGAAAACCATTGACCACAGTATCTGGAACTTGGTTCTTCAACGTAATTTCCTTTACTCGACCTTCAATGTGATCTTCAATTCACGCGTGCAGGTTATAAAGGAGAAAATGCGTAAGGTTAGAAAGTGAACCAATATGAACAAGAAACTAATGATACTGATAGATGGGCAGAACATCTATTACGGATGCAAGGGGTTCAGATCAGATTACAAATACAACATTGAAAAACTAGTGGAAGTTCTTTCTAATCTGAAATCCGATAGGGAGTTGATTGACGTTCGCTACTATGGTTCCTTAAAACCAGTAGATAAAAATAAACCAAATGATGAAGAGAGGTTCAGAAAACAGCAAGGCTTCTATGAATCATTGAAATACAAGTATACAACTTTTATCAAGAGAACAAAAATGAAAGAAACTAAATGCAGAATCTGTGGAAAAACGTTTCTAGAATCGAAGGAAAAAGGAGTGGATGTTTCTGTCGCATCTGATCTCTTGTTGTATGGGCTTCTTAGGGAATATGATGTTGCCATTCTTGTAAGCGGAGACTCTGATTTTGCCCCTGTTATTCGAAAACTACGAGATAGGCACCCCTCAATAAGAGTAGAAATTGCTCAATTCAGGCATATGGTGGGAGTAGACCTTAAACAAGCATGCAATGAATTCATAGAATTAGATAAACTTGCTGAGAAAATTGAATTATAGAATATATTATAGATAGACGACACAACACGCATATGGTATGCGCGTGCATGTGTCATCTATCGGGTTTTTATCATTAGATGAATACGTTTCTACGCTTATAAATATTATGAAATAATACAATCATATTCAAGTGCGCGCGCAATCGTAACATCCGCTATCCCATCATAACATGTATTCTTTTCCGTATTTGATCGTCTGAACGTTACTGCATTTTTTCTTGAACAATTGCTGGTTTTCCGTGTGTATTGGAAATATTCTCTTCGGCTTGATGCGGTTGATTAGGTCTGTCAATTGCTGTTTGTTCATGTGGCCTGAAGCGTGAAGCTGATGAAACTGCATCTGGAAGTGGTTTAGCCAGTTATGCATAACCTTGTCTTCA
>SOJY01000061.1 GCA_004376385.1 Candidatus Bathyarchaeum sp. | reverse complement strand
TATTTTGGACGTTCACACCTATTGTGCAAACACACCTATTTACGTTTCCAATAAAAATGCAGACGCCTCCGACATTTTTGTTGACAGTACCCGACAACAAATTTCCATAAACCCAAAAAACTAGAGAAACCCACAAGCCATTTTTCTGAACATATTAGGAGACTAATAACAGCTGATTGTTGAAAACTAGCTTTTTCTGGAAAAACCAAGCACACAAAATAATGGGTTACCACGAAAAGCAGGTTTCGAAGGGAAATTATTTCTCTCTTTGGAAGGAGCCCTTTCCGTCATTCTTTGAAATAAAGTTCAATGCAGAGTTGGTGGCTTTCTCCAAGACACTCTCCGCACTTTTGTAGTCATCAGCCGAAACCACAATGCGATAGTTGGGGGATGAAACCAGATAAACTGTCACATCCACGCCCTCTGATTCTCCAACTTCTTTAGCGTGTTTCAGGGCCTCTTTGATGATGAGTACCCCCTTCGGCTTTGGGTTCTGAAGCTCCAAAATCCCTTTCACATTCACCAAGGAAATCTGAATCTTTTCCTTCGCAATCTCCTCTAAAGTAACTGCAAGCTCCTTATCGATTCCCAGCTCCAACAGAACATCTACGCCATCTTTCGCAGTCTTCTCCAGACCCTCATGAAGCCCCCCAAAAGCGTTCTCTATTAACGCCCCCGCCTTCTCGTAGGATTCTTCAAAGGAAATATTCAATTTTTCAGCAGCAGTCCGCAACAGACTCTCCGCTTTCCGATCCTTCTTCCAAAACAGAAGCTTCTCTTTTTTATCCCGTTTGGTAACTCTTCTGCGTGACAGGTCAACCTGCCCCTTTTCCGGGTGGACACGAAGAACCTTAAGCACAACATTCTGCCCTTCACGAACATAATCCCGGATATTCCTTACCCACCGAGAAGCAACCTCAGAAACATGCAGGAGACCCTCCTTGTCATACTCATCCAACATAACGTAGGCACCATAAGAGGTAATTTTCACAACAGTAGCTATTACCAGATCGCCTACGTCAGGCCATTCAGGTCTCCTCAACCCCATCTTCGTCTATCCTCCGCCAGTTTAGTCTAGGACGGCCGTAATTTCTCCCTTAACCTTTGCCTTTCCGCCGGAAGGTTCTGCTAAGATCGCTCCACACACGTTACAGTGTACAGAGGTCGTAGCGTGACTGAACACGAACTGTTCATTTCCGCAGTCAGGACACTTTATTCGCAAGAACCTGCTTTTAGGTTTCGGTATAACTTCATCCCATTCACTCAATTTCCTTCACCACATTTTAGACTATAATCAACTTCTTAAGACGAATACCTTTCTTATGCCGCATAAAACCGCAACTCTTACACTTGAGCCTCAGCGTCTGCTTTTTAGTTACCTTCGCAAACTTCCTTTGCCTAGGAAACTTTTGTCCACCATATCCCTTCTTTTCCCGCAGTTCATGGGCTCTCTCACCCTTGGCTAGGGCTCTCCTCTTCCCCGCCTTATACAAGGAAACAGCGTGAACCTGATGAGACTGACACTTGGGACAATATGTGTTAACTTCTTTGGGTGTGTTCATCGCGCTCACAGACTAGTTAAGTATAAAACAGCCCCCTTAATTACTATTTATACATTTCTGGAAAGAAACCTGAATCTGCACCAAAAAAAGTAGCGTAGACTTCCTATCATATGGAAAATAGGCTACAGGCTTTTGAGATTGATAATACCGGAATACTTTAACTGCAAACACAACTTATTTTATGCTCTGATTAAAGTGGCTGTTCAGAAGAATGCGTATGTAGATGTTAATCCGGTTATAGTGACTTCAGAGGGAGAAATAGTTCTTGCCAAAAAAACAAAGAGTATTGTTTGGGGAGAAAGATGGCACCTACCTGAAGGGAGGACGCAGGTTAATGAGACGTTTGAGATCGCCTTTGACCATGGGAAAACTGTCGAGGATACTTTCTCTATTTTAAGAGATTGAAAGGCTCTGCTATGAAAATCGTGATTTGAACGTCTCGCACAGACAGATGGTCTCGTAGATGCCTATATGTCGTCTGCCAGATATTTTAGGTCAAAGTCTCTTAACGTGTATCCTGATCCTATGCTGACAAGGAACGATTCGAAGTTATCAATGTAAGTTCCCCAATCCATAGCAAAGGATCGCATGAACTTGGCGTAGGCGGAATAGTTCTTGTGAAAGGATATAAGGATTAAGTCTTTTCCAAAGCCCTCACCGTCAGTAGCGAAGATGATGTTGGGACGTTTAGCTACCCATTCTTTGGATCTTTGTAGTATTTTTTCGATTTCCGCGTTTTCTGAATGTGTCTTCATTTTAGCGAGGGTAAACGCCATTATTTGGTATCCAAGTTTCTGGAAGTCTGGAATTATGGTGTATGTCTTTATGTATTCCTTTTCGATTCTAGCCCGAGTTCGGGATACAGTGGGTTGCGAGACACCTAAGATGCCGGCTAATTCTCTGTCGCTTTTCTTGGAATTTTTAAGCATCTCACTTACTAGTCTAAATAGCTTTTGAGTTTTCATAGGAATAATACTTTATTACAAGTCCTTTAAAAGTTTGATGCATTCTATATCCGCTTCCTTAAAAGGGGGCAACCCTTCACTGCTCATTTCGATACATTTTGCCGATTTTTGTACCTTAACGTGATGGAGAGATAAACAAATTACGAACATGAATCAGGCTCTTTGCGAATAAAAAATTTGAAAAATGAGGCTAGGCTATTCACAAGATTACGTTTCTAAGGGTAACAGCATTAACCCACTCTGACGGTTAGTTTGAATCTACTTCCATGGCTACCCCTTGTTTAATGAGGATTCGAGCATTTTCTGGAGGCAGGGTCGCTATGTCCTCTGACCCAAAGGGACCATAAGTTTTCATATCAGCCCCAACTAAGGCGGGAATTTCCTGAACGAAACGTAGAACAATCATCGTTTGTTTAGCATCCTTTTCGATGTTTGATAAATGCCCGCGGAGAATATCTTTGGAGAAAGCATGGTAAGCCTCGGCTAGCGGCAAAACTTCTCGATATACTTTTTCTTCTTCTTCAGTTAGGCCGTCTCTGGCAACGGTTTCTCGGGCCAAAGCCTTTTCTTGGAGTTTCTTGTAACGAAGCTCAAAAAGTTCGCCAGCCATAATCTTGACGTTTTTAAACTCACTTTCCAGCAACTTGGCTTTTGTTGTTTTTTTGTCTAGCATCCGATTTTCCTCCTTCGTTTTTTTGATGTAAGCAGCAATTTTGGCGTAGAAGTTGTTCGGGAGCCGCTGAATCTCCTTCTCAGTTTCTTTTTCCTTTTTCCACATTTCATAGAGTTCATTATACAAGTTTACTGCATCACCTTTGCCACACCCTTACATAGCAACATCAATGCTGCCGCAGTGGGAAGCTCAACGTTCTGCCTTTCAAACGGACCATAGAGTTCATCCTCCACCCTGAATTGAGGAGCAACTGAAACATGAACAGTTACCGTCCCCTCCTTAAAGGCTACTGCGCTTCTAAGAGGATCAAAATCTTCGATGTCTGTGATAGGGAATACGACTTTTTTCAAGCCAGTTTTTCCATGTAACGAATTAGGGAGCCTTATCAGACGATTGATGTCAGGAGTGACCACAGTATCGATTTTCACAGACTGCTTTTTCACTCCATAGTGAGCAATCTTTCTCCAAGTTTCTGGGCTTATGCCCTTAACTACCCCCCAAGGACCATTTAGGTTCCAGCTCTCCAGAATCGCCTCTCTATGCTTAAGTAACGAATTTACGTGCCGAGTCTTTAGACCTATTTTTATCAAGTCTTCTTTAGAAGCTGTTAGAAGGAAGTCGTAGGTTCCCTTAGCTACGCGGCCCCTCCAGCCTTTATCATTTAGGTCTGGACCAGAAACCCTTCTCCCGGGCGTAGCGCTTTTCTCCAAACCATGAAATTTTGCCTCCAAACCGATTCCCATCACGTAGTCAACGATCTCTTTACGAGCCAACGAATCCAACCCTCGAATCGCTTCACTCTCCACATGAACGTGGTACCCCCTGTGCCCAGAAAAAGCCACAGTTAACACTTCTGAGGAAAAACCGAAATCCTCTGTCAAGACATCTATAAGTTTAATTGCTTCAGCCTTGGCAGCTTCTAAACAAATTTCGCAAGGCCAGGTCTTTTCTTTGAATTTTATTCCACCACAAGAATTACATTTCTGGGGGTGCCCGCCCTTGCCAGAAGCGCCACAACCAGTGCAGACCCAGATGTCATGAACCGTGGCACATGGAGTCGGGATGTGATCTGCGTCAATATCAAAAATCAGGTCGGCTCCCAACCATCCTTTTGCTTTCATCTCTTCCTCGGGACGTTCATAATAGGCGCTTGAATAGTAAACATCTGAAGGCACAATATTACATAAGGAGGATCTCAGGTCGTCCACATTTCTGAAGCCTTTGTGCCTAACCATAACTTTCTTTTTAAGGAGAAGAAAACCAAACTCCCGCCTTTCCAGAGAGGATGGAGGCAGAATAGAAGCGGAATGCTGTTTATAGTAATCAGCAAATTTGTCTCGGATAAAATTCTGCGACAAAGAGGACATGTTTTTCCGCCCAACATACAGTATAGATCAAAAACAATATTTAAACGGGATTCATGTCACGTGAACATGCACCAAAAGGCTCAGTTATCATCAGTTGACGTCTCTTCTTCAGGTAAAGTTTGTAATTTTCTTTTATAGCAAACCAAAGGATTCACTGCCCCCCTGCATTCAGGTTCTGGCGAGATGCAGATACCGTGGGTGCGTAACGTAGCGCAATTTGGAGGAGTATATTTCGTCCCAGACCCTCTGGTCCCAGCGATATGTTCAACCTGATAACGGGTCATTCGTTCGTTGAAGTCAGAAACGGAACGGAAAAACTTGAAAACATCCTCCACAGTCATCCCAATGCTCAACATAAAGGAAGTTAACGCGAATCGTCCTATATGGGAAGCGGGGCGACCAGCCGCAACCCGA
>SOJY01000266.1 GCA_004376385.1 Candidatus Bathyarchaeum sp. | reverse complement strand
CCGTTTTCTTGCAAAACGGTACTTCCAGATACAGAACGTCAGCATAACCTAGCAATTTTTTGTAAGCTAAACAAACTTAAGACATGTAGTGCTGGTTCTCGTTATTTGATGCTGGCAAAGACTAAGCAGTCTCTATTAGGAGACTAATAACAGAAGATTGTTGAAAACAGCCTTTTTCCTGTGACCAACCGCACAACTATTTCTTCTTTTTTCTTGCTAGCATCCTTTCTAGTGTGGGTCGTAGTTTCTTGTTTTCTGCTTTGATCTTCTCTGGTCCTAAGGCTTCCAGTTGCTCGGTCATTTCCTTCATTACCGCCGCAAACTTTACTCCTTCTGCTGCTGAAACATATTCTACCCTGAAACGTTCCTTGCTGAGCCCCAGCTTCTCGAAAATTTTTGCTAAAGCATCCATTCTAGCCTTCATCTTGTAGTTGCCTGAAATATAGTGACAGTCATACGGCAGGTGACATGCACCAACCATCACCATTCCTGCGCCTTGCCTGAAAGCCTCCAACACAAAATCTTTATCCACTCTACCCGAGCACATGACCCGTATCGCCCGCATGGTAGGCGGATACTCGAAGCGGCTTGTTCCCGCAAGATCAGCGCCCGCATAGCTGCACCAGTTACAGAGAAATCCTAGTATTTTGCCTTCAGGGTTATCCTCCAACGCAGCATCTATCTGAGCCGAAATCTGAGGATCAGTAAAGTTCATCTGAGTAATAGCATCAGATGGGCACTCGGCAACACAGGTTCCGCATCCATGACACATAGCAGATGTAACCCTCGCAGCTTGTCCTTCATCCGCCTTTATGGCGCCATACGGACACTTTGTAACACATATACCACATTTTGCCGTCACGTTCCGGCATTTGCTTGGATCAACTACGGCTATGATGGGTTCTATCTTCCATGTAGGCTGAGATAATACTGTGGCTGCTCGTGCTGCGGCTCCGCTTCCCTGAGACACGCAGTAGGGTATGTCTTTTGGTCCTTGGCATGCCCCAGCCAAAAAGATACCATCAACCGAAGTGTCTAACGGCTTCAGTTTGGGGTGGCTCTCCATAAAGAATCCGTCTCCTCCTCTAGTTATGCTCAGGATTCTGGAAACTTCGTCTGTTCCCTTGCTTGGAATCGCCGCGGTGCTCAAAACCACAAGCTCCGACTCCACTTCTATGGGGTCTCCAAGCGCCATGTCCTCTGCGCGGATAAGCAGATTCTTGGTTTCGGGGTCTTCGTTGATCTGCGAGACTCTTCCCCTGATGAAGTTTACTCCCAACTCACGCGCTCTTCTATAGAATTCCTCATAGCCCTTGAAGTTGGTGCGCATGTCAATATAGAAGATGTAAACCTCAACATCATCACGGTACTTCTCTTTGAGCAAAATAGAATTCTTCAACGCATACATACAGCAGAAACCAGAACAGTACTCATGTTTGTTCACGTCCCTTGAGCCAACACACTGAATAAACGAAACCGAATGCGGCTTCTCTCCATCAGAGGCGCGTATAACCTTGCCTCCGGTTGGTCCCGCAGCCAAAATCAGCCTCTCAAACTCCATGGCAGTGATAACGTTGTCAAATCTGCTGTAGCCGTATTGGCTCTCCTCGTAGGGCTTGTAAACATCGAAACCTGTCGAAACAATGATTGTTCCAACCTCAAGCTCAACCTCTTCGGGTTGTTGATCAAAATTGATGGCTTGACGTGCACCACAAGCTTCCACGCACTTGTAGCATTCGATGCAGTAGTCCCTGTTGATTGTGTAAACAAGGGGAACAGCCTGATCGAAGGGAACCGAAATCGCCTTTCTGACACCCATGTTCTCGTCCCACTCGTTAGGAAACTCTATGGGACAGGCGTTCCTGCATTCGCCACAGCCTGTACAATCCTCAGCCTTAACGTATCTGGGGTTCTTTCTGATCTTCACCTTGAAGTTTCCCACGAAACCCTCAACGCTGACGAGATCAGCATACGATAATATTTCGATATTAGGATGACGGGAAACGTCCACCATCTTTGGACCTTCGATACAAATAGAACAATCCAACGTTGGAAATGTCTTATCCAACGCAGCCATGTGACCGCCTATACTCTCGCTCTTCTCTAGGAGATAAACTTTGAAGCCCATACCCGCCAAATCTAACGCAGAGCTAATTCCAGCGATTCCCCCACCGATAATAAGCGCCTTGTTTGTAACAGCAACCTCCATCGTCTCAAGCCTTTGAAGAAGCCGCGCCTTTGCAACAGCCATCTTCACAATCTCTTTAGACTTCTCAGTTGCCTCTTTGGGCGTGCTTTGATGGCACCAAGAAGCAAACTCTCGTATGTTCGCCATCTCGAAAAGATACGGATTCAAGCCAGCATCGTCTACTGTTCTTCGGAAGGTTGGCTCATGCATTCGAGGCGAACACGCAGCAACAACAACCCTGTTGAGATTGTGCTCTTTGATGGCTTTCCTGATCTCCCCCTGTCCAGGATCAGCACATGTGTAACGGTTGTCCATGGCTACCACCACATTAGGCAGCGTCCGGGCGTACTCGGTCAACTCTTTCACATCTACTACGCCAGCGATGTTGAGGCCGCAGTGGCAGACAAACACTCCTACTCGTGGTTCCTCATGCATCGTAGTCCAGCTCCTCTGGGGGCAATCTTTTCATGATAACTTTCTTGAGTTTCTCTGCGTTCTTGTGTTGCATCTCTTTTGTCACCGCATTGGTTGACGCAAGCTTTTCGAGAGCCTTATTCCATGCTCCAGAACGAACCTCAGTGTGACGTACGCGTGTCCTGTTAAGTTCTAAAGCCTCTTCCTCTGGACAGGCAATCTTGCAGGCGCCACAGTAGACGCAATGGAAATCGTTAACCTGCACTTTTCCGTCAGAGAGATACAGAACACCGGGAATCGGACAGACGTCAACGCAGTCATGGCAGCCTTCAGGGCATTTTTCGCTGTTAACTCTAAGGCTTCCGTAAAATATTTTTTCTACATGAATCGCGCCGTCTGGAAACTTTGTTTCGCATAGACGACAGCACGGACACGATTCCTTGTCTATCTCAACTTTGACCTTGAGCTTTTTCTTATCTGATCTGGAAGCTGCGTCTGTAACTTCTTTTCCATCTGGATCGCAAACGCTTACCTTAATGTGGTCTAGGGGGCAAGCTTCCTCAATTTCTAGACACTCCAAACCACACTTGGTTTCATCAACCTTAATCTCACGTATAATTTTTGGGAAGCTTTCGGTGTCGACTACGGAAACCACATGTTCTCCGTCAATCTTGGTTTTCAAGGCTCCGAAGGGACAAATGGCTTCACACATGCCACAGTAGTGACATTTTGCTTCGTTGATGGCTACTGTGGGGGGCTTGGCTTTTTCTTCCTCTATTTTGGGAGTCCTTGTAACTTGTATGGCTTCTCGGGGGCAGATTTCCATGCAGACCCCGCAGCCCACACACTTGTTCTTGTCCAAAGTAAGTGAATAGTGTTTAGCGTGCAACACCATCTCTATGGCAAGTTCGTTTTTGTTTTCGTTTTTGAGCAGTTTTATGGGCGTTTTTCTATCCCACCAGTGTTTTTTTTTATCGGAGTTCTAAAAGGGATTTTATCTTTTTGGTTGTGAATTAGGTTTCATGAGCGGTTATAAACCTTATTGATTACACCTCATGGGACCCAAAAAACAAACAGGAACAAACTTGACCTGTGACAAAATCGAATTCTACGCGTTTTTGGTAGTGTTTAAAAACATCGATTCTCAAAGCTTTCCTGAGGAGTCTTCAATGGAGCGCATAACTATGGCTCACGGAGCCGGAGGAACCGTTATGGCTGATCTGATCAAAAACCATGTTTTGAAGCATCTTGGCGGAAGCAGCGCTGAGGTTCCGCTGGAAGCCTTAGACGATTCTGCGGTGGTAGATAATATTGTTTTGAAGTCGGATTCTCACGCTGTAAAGCCCCTCTTCTTTCCGGGCGGGGACATAGGACGGTTGGCTGTCGCGGGCACAGTTAACGATATTGCGATGATTGGCGCCAAACCGTTGGCTCTTACATGTGGTATGGTGCTGGAGGAAGGGCTTCCAATAGCAGATTTGGACCTGATTTTGGAGAGCATGGAGCAAACCTGCAAAGAGGCTGGCGTGTATGTTGTTACTGGCGATACTAAGGTAATTGAGAAGAGCGGGTTTGGAGGCTGCATCATCAACACCTCCGGAATAGGGAAACGAAGTGAGGCGCTGGAAACTAATATTGCTGAAGTTAAGAAGTATCGTTCATTTGATTCGCGTTGGGTCCTAGACTCTAACCTCCGTGAGGGTGATAAGCTCATAGTTTCTGGCACAATTGGAGACCACGGCGTAACAATATTGTCGGCTCAGGAAGGCTACAATTTTGGAAGCAACATCAAATCTGACGTGGCTCCCCTAAACAAGGTGACAATAAAGCTGTTGGAGGTTGGCGGAATCGTTGCAATGAAGGACCCAACTAGAGGAGGCTTATCTAACTCGCTGAACGAGTGGAGCACAAAGTCGAATGTTGGTTTGATGGTGCATGAGTCGAAGGTGCCTATAAGGGGTGACGTGAGGGCTGCCTGCGAAATGCTTGGTTTAGACCCCATGGAGATTGGAAACGAAGGCAAAGTGCTCATAGGTGTTGTGCCGCAGAAGGCTGAAGAAATCCTGTCCACGCTAAGAGACACAAAAGAAGGCAGAGATGCACAGATAATCGGCGAAGCAACAGGCAACTTTAGCGAAGTTGTTCTTGAGACTGTGGTGGGCGGAAAAAGAATCATGGCGCCTCCAATCGGAGACCCAATCCCAAGAATCTGCTAACAAAAACACGTAAACCGTGAGGATAACATTAGGTTTCCACGTAGTATTCATCTTATAAACCTCTATTTTCGTGTTCTATGTGCCCCATTGATTGCTGAGCTAATTAAACGCCCCAGTTTTTTGACAAAAAAATGTCAAAAAAAGTTGCTTTCCCCTCGGTTATGTGATGTTCTTGCTTTCGACAAACTATATCTTCC
>SOJY01000011.1 GCA_004376385.1 Candidatus Bathyarchaeum sp. | reverse complement strand
TGGAAAGGAAACTGATGAAGATTCGTTAAGCTGTATGAATAATTATTTTTCCACAGCTAGGACAATGAACATGCCTTAGAGACGATTGAGAATTATAACCATAAACAACAGCATCTTTCTTAGGTAGAATATAGCTACATTTTTTTCTGAGGTTCTTGGATCAGTAGCTTAGGCGTATTTCCATAGTGTGTTCTTCAATTTCACTAAGAAAATAACAGGCAATAGTGAACCCCAAAACTAGAAGAGGGAGATTGCTTTTGGCGAGTATTTCCAGTCAGGAGGAAGCACACCTTTACGTTTGTAGTATTTGGATAGCTTGTAAATTGTTGCTTCCATCATCTGGAGAGACCTTTTGTTATGCAAATCTGCCTTGTTTTTGTCGTAGTGAACATGAAGGTGCGTAGCTTTTCGTAAAAGATTTTCTAAATCTTCTGGAAGAGACGAAAACATTTTTCGCTCTTTAAGGATCTGAGTAACTGATTTTCCAGTGATAGGCTTCGTTAATGGGATGCCATGCTGGTCACGAAGAATTATTCCTATCTTGCTGGGGGAGTGTCCCTCTTTATACAGCTTCATGATTAGAGCCTCCACTTCTTCAGATGTGTATCTACACCATGCTGGTGGTCTCTTGGTTACTGGTCTTGTTTGATGTGACCGCCCCTTTTCTCGTTTAGGCATGTTTTTCTCTTCTCCGAAGCTCCCTACAGGCGGAGGGAATGCAGGTATTTAAAATATTCGTTTGTTTCCAGAGGAATACCATTCCGCAAACTTTCTTAAGGCTTCAGCACGATGGGAATACCCGTTTTTTTCGTTTGACGTCATCTCGGCGAAGGTTCTGCCATCGCCCTCTGTAGGCTCAAATATAGGGTCGTAACCAAAACCTGAAGTTCCCCGCTCCTGCAAAGAAATCTTTCCCTCTACCTTGCCGCGGAAGCAGATTGGCTGTTCGTCTGGGCTGCTGAAGGCAATCACGGATTGGAAGTGGGCGCTTCGTTTTTCGATGTTTTTCATCAGTTTGAGGATGCCCTTGGTTCCAATTGTGTTGTAAACGTATTTGGAGTAGGGTCCAGGAAACCCCTTTAATGCCTCAATGAAGAGTCCAGCGTCCTCTACGAAGATTGGGAGCCCACAGGTTTTGACGGCATCTAGGACACTGGCTTCTGCGATGTTTTCGAGGTTGTCATCTTGAATCTCAACGGCTCCCACTCTGAGTTTGGCGGTTGCAATCTTGTATTCGGAGAGAACTCGACGGGCTTCCTGAAACTTGTGAATGTTGCTTGTCACGAAATAGGCTACTTTTCCTCTCGGAAACCCTGCTGGAAAGTATGTTTTTTGTTTCATTGCCCTCGTCCCTTAAGGAGAGTGGATGCAACATTTTGTAAGTATGCAATTTAATGTTTTACGGACAAAAATCATGTTGCTTATTCCTGTTTGAGGTCGGGATATTTTTCTCTGATTTTTTCATCCGCTATTTTGGCGATCATCGCGTTAGAGATAAGCACATACTTGCCCCCCTTAAGATGCATCAACTCCGCAGGTTTCTGGTCCTCAGTCACAAGCAGCAGATTATTGTTTGCCGCATATTCCGCAACAGCTCTATCTTTTGCTCCCCGTAACCCTGCCTCTTGGGCTGTTATGACATCCCAGCCTAAAATCTCAAAATACTCCTTCAAGCCAGCATACATCTCGTCAAGCAGAAGCTTCAACAAACCACCTCAATAAATCATAACGTAAAGACATCACCATATTTAGAGGCTTTGTCAACGTTTGGTGTAAGCTTGTTATCCTCTGTCGGCAACGTAGCGTCCTCTCTTTTCTATCTCCCGAATCTTCGCGGTAACCTTTTTTGTCGCTTCTTTTCCCACAGCTTCAGCGTAGCCGCTCATGACCGCTTTGAAGCACTCTTTTGCATGCTTGTAGTGGGTGCTCTGAAGAGTCCGTTTCATGAGGTGAAGATCCACCCCTTTTGGCTCCAGCTCTTTTGATCTTTCGCTTAACCCGAAGTCAACGAAGACAACCTTGCCGTACGGCGTCAGAATCATGTTTGAGGTTGTGAGGTCGCCGTGGATGATTCCATGCTTGTGGAGGCGCCCAATCATTCTGCCTATAAGACTGCTCAAGTTTAGCCTTTCTTCAGGAGAAACGTGGTCTAACACTTCTTTGACCTGTTTTCCTTCCACAAACTCCATTATGATGTTTGCTTCTGCCACGTCAACCATAAAAATTGTTGGCGTAGGAACCCCTGCTTCCTTAGCCTTGTGGATGATATGAGGTTCATGTATTGTCCGTTGAGAACGAATCATCAGGTCCAGTTCTGGAATACGATACTTTTTGGGTAACCGCCGTTTCATGATGACTTTACGGTTGTGCCAATTCTCCAAGTATAGGCTGGCTTCGGCGCCCTTCTTGATCAGCACCATATTATTGTCCCTCAACCCAAGGCGCATAAACGTCTTCCAGCCGCCACTTCACATTAACGAAACTCTTCTCCACAGGGACAGACATGCCACTCTTGTAAGCAAGGATGCCCGTCCAAGCGATCATGGCACCGTTGTCTGCAGCAAGCCTCAGGGGAACAACACAGAAACGGGCACCATGCTCATCCGCTATGACCTCAAGCATAGACTGCAACTTCTTGTTAGCCGCCACTCCCCCAGTTAAAAGAACTTCAGGCTTCTCCGTGTGAGCCAAAGCCCGTTCAGTCACCTCAGTTAACATAGAAAAGGCAACCTCCTGCAGACTAAAGCAAACATCCTCCAAAGAGCCCTTCTTTGATCGGAATGCCTGCACAGCCGCAGTGAGAAGCCCACTAAAAGACAAATCCATACCTTTCACGGTGTAAGGAAGAGAAACAAACTTCTTGCCCTTACGCGCCAACTCCTCAACTACAGCACCGAAAGGCGCTCCACGCCTCTGCCTTAATCCTACCGCTCGCGCAAAAACATCCAGACAATTTCCCATGGCAATATCTAAAGTCTCTCCGAAAATGCGGTATCTACCAGCTTCAAAGGCTGAAACTATAGTGTTTCCCCCAGAAACATACAATGTAACAGGGTCCCTAGCTCCAGTTGCCAACTTGCCGATTTCGATATGACCCACACAATGGTTGACGCCCACCAAGGGAACATCAAGATAAGAGGCTAAGGCACGGGCTGCAGTTGCGCCTGTGCGGAGACATGGACCTAATCCGGGTCCCTGAGAAAACGCCACTATGCTGATGTCTCTGGGCTTTATTTCCGCTTTATCTAAGGCTTCTGCAAGAACTTTTTCTGCTACTTCTGCGTGATGTCTAGCTGCCTCTCGCGGATGGATTCCTCCTTCCTTTGGCATGTATGTGTCGTTCGCGTTGGAGAGAACCTTGCCTTCAAAAGAGACGATTGCGGCGCCGAAATCATCTGCTGTGGATTCGATGCCTAAACAGTAAGAGTTAGCTGAATTATGGTCAGGCAATTTTTTGGTTCCTCACAACAACCTCTACCATACGATAATGACTGTCTTTTTGGTTTTCAGAGGAAATTATGCGGTTTGGGGGTGTTAAAACGTTTCGTAATCCAGCAAGCAACGGAGAATGGAACACTCTTTTTGACTAATACGCGTAAATGGAGCCAGAAAACATACATCTTTTTATGTCTTAAAGTGTCTATATATCATGAAGACTTGAAGGACAGATCTTAGATGCCGAGACGCAACGAACTAGAACACAAAGCATTACATGTTATTTCCAACAATGGGAACGATGGCGTGCTTCAATCTGAACTTTGGCGGGAACTGGATGCCACCAGCAGGGAAGGCAGCAGAATTGCCCTAAAACTGGAAACCAAAGGTCTAATCCTCCGTGAGAAGGAACTCTTTGAAGGAAGATGGACATACCGCCTTTTTCCTAAGATAAAACCTGCATCCCTAGATTCCATTATTGATTCTCCCTGTTTGATGTGTCCGAACGATGCACGATGTGGAGCCTGGAGCCCGATTAGCCCAAATTATTGCCTGAGGTTGACAGCGTGGATTCTAGGCATAGACCAACCGGAAACGGAGTCTTCTGGTGAAAGCTAGTTTTGCCTAATGCGTGGGTAAACGAACGAAAAAGAGACTATTATTACCGAAAAGCAAAATCGGAAAAATTTCGTTCACGTGCATACTATAAGCTTCTTCAAGCAGTAAAGAAATACGAATTCATCAAGTCGGGATATGTGGTAGTGGATTTAGGGGCTGCCCCAGGGGGGTGGACACAGGCTGCCAGAAAACTTGTAGAAGATTCAGGTTTTGTGTTAGCAGTTGACCTGAAACCGATAGCTCCTTTTGATGCCCCTAACGTTCTAGCCATCACCGGCGACATTAGTGAACAGAAAACAGTGCAAGATATCCTAGAGTTTTTGCCCCGTTCAGCTGACGTTGTTGTCTCAGATGTTTCGCCTAACATCTCTGGGATTTGGGAGCTTGATCATGCTCGACAAATTGACCTTGCAAGCAAGTCTCTGCGGATAGCAACTTCGCTTCTTAGGGCGGGAGGAAACTTTTTTGTCAAGGTCTTCCAGGGAAACACAACACACAATTTTGTTAAAGAAACAAAACAGTATTTCAGTTTCGTGAAGCTTGTTAAGCCAAAGGCTAGCAGATTAAAGAGCGCGGAACTGTATCTTCTTGGAATGAACTTCAGACAAAAAACGTAACGTAGTTGATGTCTAGTGGTTTTCTGGGGTTCAGAGCATTTTTTTGTCTCCGTTCAACATTTAAACAGTTTCATGGACAGACAAAAAATAAATCCCAGATTTTCGACTATGTTTAATTGCAGGGAGATATGGGTTGTTCAGTTATCGTAAATCGAGAAAAAAAGACTGGTTTAAAACATTCAGTTACATTGCACTATATTTGATGGTTCTCGGGTTTACAGGTATCTACCTGCTTCTCTCATACTGGTATGTTTGGAGTGCGTTGGCAGCGAGTGGCTTGATGATCCTCATCTTCTGGCACGCCAAAGCTACTGCTTACCATTGCCCAAGATGCGGCTACGAATTCGA
>SOJY01000116.1 GCA_004376385.1 Candidatus Bathyarchaeum sp. | reverse complement strand
GAAAACAGCCTTTTTCTGGAAAACCTAAGAGAGATAAAAGTAAAGTTGCTAGCTTGTTCTAGTTTTGGTGCAACTCAAGTTTACCTTGATTCACGTTTCCTTTTTTTGTATTCTTTGTACATTTTCTCTACTTGTTGCCTGCTGACGTATCCTTTGTGATGACGAAATCCTCCTTTAAACCCCTTCGGAATATGCATCAATTCATGAAGCACAGTTTTTTCTTTGTCTTCTTGACTTAATCTGTCGTAACGTTCCGAAAGCACTTCAATAACGTATGCTGGCGGAAGCCCAAACGCCTTTTGCCACATCTTTCCAAATCCGTGAATCCGCGCAATTATTCGCTTAGATTTTGAGCCCTTACTTCGGTAACAATAAACAGATTGAGGAACAATATGAGAAAAATCCAATCTTTCAATAATCTCATCAACCAACATTTTGACGTCTGGAGCTTCTAGATACTTTAAAGGCAATTTTCTCATTCCCGAAACTAGCTGATGTCTTTAGGAGAATGCTTAATATAAACTGTTTAGAATCTAGTTGCATAGCATTACATTAACTCTAGGAGATTATCATGTCACCAAAACTAAAGAATCCTGCCCCGCTTCCTAAACAGCCCGAAGTCAACATAGGGACCATAGGGCATGTAGACCACGGAAAAACAACCTTAGTGGAAGCCATAACAGGAGTTTGGGCAGCAAAACACAGCGAAGAACTAAGACGAGGCATAACCATAAAACTCGGTTACGCTGACGCCCCAATATTCAAGTGCCCAAAGTGTGAAATTCCCCAAGCCTACTCCTCAAGCCCTAAATGCCCCAAATGCGGTTCAAAGGGAGAGTTTGTCAGAGCTGTCAGTTTCGTTGATGCTCCGGGTCACGAAGCCCTCATGGCCACCATGCTTTCTGGAGCAACGGTCATGGACGGAGCTATGTTGATAATTGCTGCAAATGAGAAGTGCCCGCAGCCCCAAACGCGAGAACATCTAGCAGCAATCGAACTGGCTGGAGTAACGAATATCATTATTGTTCAGAACAAAATCGACATAGTTGATGAAAAACGAGCCTTAGAGAGCTACAGGGAAATAGAGTCTTTTGTGAAAGGAACTGTGGCGGAAGGAAAACCGATTATTCCTGTCTCCGCTCAACACAAGGTAAACATCGACGCTGTTCTTCAAGCCCTAGAAGAGAATATTCCCACTCCCCATCGAGACCAAAATAAGCCTCCGAGAATGTTTGTTGTTCGCTCTTTTGACGTGAACAAGCCCGGCGCTTCGATGGATGAACTGTTGGGAGGAGTTATCGGCGGAAGCATCTTCCAAGGAACATTCAAAGTCGGAGACGAAGTTGAGATTCGCCCTGGAATCAAAGCTGAAAAAAATGGAATGCCATTTTACGAATCCATCTTTACCGAGATTACAAGTTTGAGTGCAGGCGGAAGAGATGTTGAAGAAGTCCAGAGCGGAGGCTTGGTAGGCATAGGAACTTACTTGGATCCATCATTGACCAAGGCGGATGGTCTCACAGGAAATCTGGTGGGAAAACCGGACTTGCTTCCTCCAACCCGCTCTGAGCTTGTTTTGGGTACTAAGCTGTTGAAGCGGGCTATCGGAACTAAGGAGCTTGTGCAGGTTGACAACATAATAAAGGGTGAACGGTTGCTTCTTGATGTTGGAACAACTATAACCGTCGGAAAGGTTGTGTCTACAAAGAAAAACGCCGTCACCCTCCAGTTGAGTAGGCCAGTCTGTGCCGAAGACGGTGCCAGAGCTGCGATAAGCAGAAAAATAGCGAGCCGATGGCGTCTCATAGGATACGGAATAATCCAAAGTTAGCACCCTTCTGATCTTGGATTGACAATAACCGAAAAAAATCAGGAAAAAAGTAATGGCGACTGCGCAACCGAGGGGCATTGTTTCAAAGCGCAAGTTTTTTCTTAATTTTTCTTGTTTTTTGTGACTTGCCTTTAGAGACTATTCTTATGAGTTTTTCTTGTCCAAAAAGTGAAGAAGATGATCTGATGATTCTTTTAAGGTTGTGTTTCAAGACGTTAACAGCCTCTTGTTCTGCGTGTCCACACAAAACGATTATTACACAGGAATATTCGCTTAAGTAATCTACAACTTGACCAACTAGTCTATTTATTTGGCTTTTTCTTTTTAGGTTTCGTAAGTTCAATACCTATTTCGTCATCTATTCAAATATCGGCTAAGCTTCGTCCAGCTTCCTTCTTGAGGAAATGGTGCCGCGAAGAATCAAAACCCCAAATTGGTGAACGGTAAACGCCATTTTCAGACTGATTCAGGTTTTTCCGCAAAAATGTTAGGAGGTCGTCTCTGTATTTGCTTTCGTTTGAGTATTCAGCTTTTGGATTCCAGTCGTTGATTATTTGAAGAACGTTATCAAATAAACTACCCTCCACAGCCTAACCCCCTATCTGATATATTGTTACTTAACATAAAATTTTTGAATTAACTTATCTCTTTCACAGAAATCATGGATTAAAAACAAAAAGCTTACTTACAATCTCAAACTATAATTATGTGAGGTCAAGAAATGTCTGATTCAGGGGAAGAAACATATTCGACTATGTTCACGTCTTTGAGGCATCCAGCCCGCCGCAAAATCCTGCGAATGCTCGCAGAAAAACCAAAAAACTTCTCGCGAATACTAGAAGAACTGGGAATCTCCAGTTCGCACCTAACGTATCACCTTGAAAACCTTGGAGAACTTGTAACTAAAATGGATGATGGAAAGTATAGGCTTTCCGCTTTCGGAAAAGCAGCAGTATTAACGATGAAGGGCGTGGAAGAGACGCCTGACATCAAGCCAAAGCATATTTTCTCCTTGTCCCTGAAGTGGAGATCTTTTTTTGTGGTTCTAATGATTGGGATTGTAGTTTTAGCGGGTGTATCTTATACACAATACCTGTCTTTGAACAGGTTATCTTCGGAGCATGAGCAACTGACAGACGAGTTTGAACAACTGTCCACAGACCATGAGCGACTGTTATCATGGGGCGTATCCACAGATAGTGTAGTAAACTTCCTAGAAGACGTAATCCAACTTGACATGACGAAATATACTGCAAAACTAGAACGTAACACCGTGGGGTATCGTTCTGATTTAGGCGGCATTACTGAGGAATTTTTAACGTACAGACTCACATCTGACGAAACAGAATTATCTATAGATTTCAGGTTTAGAAACCAAAGCTTGTCCCGGTACCTGCTAGATGTAATTGAGGGCTCACCGATTTACGCTCAGCCACAACCAACTAATGTTCTTGACCTGACTGATGAGATTCTCCAGAGATACCAACAGTATGCAGGAGTTTCGTACTTGGAAACAATGAGAAACATGTTGAGCACAGTCAATGAAACTGAAGCCCTAGAAAAGACAGTGGGCGACATAAAGCTCATAATATCAAGTGAAGGAAAAGATGTTGAAATCCAGTGGATAAAAACAGCCAGCGGTATTGACTATCAAGCCAAAGGGGTAAGTCTCAGTTTTGATAATGGCGTCTTGGAGATGCTTACTGATGGATGGTTCCTCTTTAATGTGGGTAGCACTGAAGTTAATGTCTCAGAGGAAGAAGCCATAGAAATAGCAATGAGTCATGCACAAGATTACTCATGGACTGTGGATGGCGTAGAAGTAACAGATTTTGTTATACTAGAAGAACCTGTATCAGCGCACCTATGGCCGCACATCAGAGAAGAACCTTTAGAGTTGATTCCTTATTGGTACGTAGTTCTTCAACTCGACAACGTTTACCCCGGAAACGTTAACAGCATCGGAGTTGGCATATGGGCGGACACAGGAGAAGTCAGTGCATATAAAACGATAAGTGTGAGATAAAAACAGTCTACGGTTTGGAGAAAAAAACAAATTTGGTGGCTTCAAAAAAAGAGACATTGAAGGTTGTTTTAGACGCAAACTTCTTTTTTATTCCTTCACAGTTTAATCTCGACATCTTCGAAGAACTGGCAAACCTGCTAAATCAACGGTTTGAACCCATTCTCCTTTCCTCAACACAAAAGGAACTTCAAGGACTCGCTGAATCAAATTCTCCAAAGACGCAGAAACAGGCAGTATTAGCTCTTAGATTGGCTGAGAAATGTCGTCTTATTCCCGTCAAAAAAGGTTTAAGGGAGACATATGACGACGTAATTGTTAGAGTGGCAGCAGAATGGAAGTCTCCTGTTGCCACAAACGACAGCGAACTCAAGAGAAAACTGAGAAAAAATGGGGTACCAGTTATTTTTTTGAGGCAAAAGCATCGTTTAGCGATGGATGGCTCGGTATAGCCTTATAAATAGGTCTGTCTCTTATTTGAAAACGAAAGTCCCATGTAAGGAATGGGAATTACTTTCGCGTAAAAGTGTCATCAATTTAAAATCAGGTGAGATATGTGTTCAAACTTGTAACTCTAGAGGATGCAATTCGGATACCGCCGGAAAGATTTGGAGAAGAAATCGATACTGTAGGTTATGAACAGCTAAAAATGAAGTACGATGGCATGGTAGATGAAGAGCTGGGCTATGTCATAGGCGTTACACAGATCAAAGTAAATCCATTCGGAAAAATTATCCCCGGAGACGGGGCGACCTTCCACAAAGTAGAGTTCTCTCTCCTCACGTTCTTTCCGAAGATTCAGGAAGTCATTGAAGGGGAAGTTGTGGAAATAGCGGAGTTCGGTGCCTTTATTCGTATAGGACCCGTTGACGCCCTCCTTCATGTATCCCAACTAATGGACGACTACATTTCCTATGATGAACGACAAGGAGTTCTCATGGGCAAAGAAACGAAAAGGAAACTCCAGACCGGAGACCGCGTGCGGGTTCGCATAACAGCTGTCTCTTTGGGTCGTAGCGGAGGTTCCGGGAAGATAGGTGTAACTGCTAGGCAGCCTTTCCTTGGGAAGATTGAGTGGATTCGGAAGGATGTGGAGAAGATAGATGCAACTGGTGCAGAAGAGTCAGGGGATGCCAAGACAGTAGGAGAATCAGAGAAATGACAGAGAA
>SOJY01000219.1 GCA_004376385.1 Candidatus Bathyarchaeum sp. | reverse complement strand
GATCTCTCAATTTTTCTGAGGCGGTTGAGAACAAGCCAGCGGTTGGTTTCCAGAAACTCCGCAATCTCGGTGGTCGTGGCTCCTCTATGATCAAGAATGTAATCCACAATTTTATTGTCGATCTCGTCGATACAGAAGGCGTGGGGGTTTACTTTTCCTCCTTCGTATGTGAGAATTTCAAGCTTGGCTAGGCAATCTTTTATTTTGTTAACATCGTTTTCTAGCTGATTGACTTTCTGTTCCAACCCTAAGACTCGGTCTGGTCGTGGTGTCTTTTCCAGTTTCTCCAATATGGCTTCTCGTATGAAGGCGCTTCTTTCCCCTTCAGGAATTCGAAGAGCGAGTTCCTTGTACACTTTGTCAGGTAGTTTAGCAGAAACGACAGTAAACTTGCCCATAGACAATTTCCCATCCAAACTAAAGTTAAGCGGGTTGAAGCTAAAAGCGTTTAACCTGTGTTCTGAAAATAAAGATTCGTTAACCTCAAGTGTATAGTTGCAAGTTCATGGTTCTTCTTGGTTTTTTTGAAAAAAGGCTGTTTTCAACAATCAGCTGTTATTAGTCTCCTAATATGATTGGAGTTGAGTTTTATTGCTTCTCTTCTATTCCGCTGATAAGTTCATGAACGTCTCTGCCCACGTATTCACCGATATAACCACCTTCCAGCACACCAAAAACTGGCTTTTCTAAAGCTCCCACCCTTTTTCCAATCTCTCTATAGCCTTCAGAAGTCAAACCCAACGAAGCTAAGTCTCCTTTGTGAGCATCGAAACCCGCTGAAATAGCAACAATCTCGATGTTCGCCATTTCCACCTGACTAAACGCTTTTTCCAAGGTCTTCAGATACACAGAATCCCCAGCCGAATAGGACAAAGGGAAATTCAGGCAGTTTCCCTGCGACACTAGACCTGTTCCGGGATATGTGGGGTGCCGGTGCAGGGAGATGAAAGTAACTTTGGGAGCTCCTTGGAAAATCTCTTGAGTCCCGTTTCCATGATGCCCGTCAATGTCCAGAATCAAGGCGGGTAGACCCAGTTTTTTGACGGCTATGGCGATGTTGTTGAAGTAGCAGAAGCCCAAAGTTGATACTCCCAAGGCTCTACCGTTTCTGCCAGCGTGATGACCGGGAGGTCTCATGAAAGAAAAAACGTTTTCGTGGGCAGCCAGTAACGCTGCGCCAGCAGATAGCAGGGCATATTCGTAGATGTTTTCAGGCGCTGGCGTGTCCCCGTCCAGATGGCTTCCAGCTTCTGCATTCTTGATCAAGTCAACGTATTCTCTGCTGTGAACACTCAACAGGTCTTCCCGGGAAGCTGGCTCAGGCTCCAGAAATTCATATTGTTGGCTTCTGAGGAATTCAAGGGCTTTTCTAACTCGTTCAGGTCTTTCTATGTGACCCGCCCAGTTATACTCTAGACATTTTTCTGAGAATACGATTTTCATCTCTTGTTTCCTCTATTCGCGTTGGTATTTTAGAGAAATGCTTGCAGTTTTAGAGTGCGAGCCTCGTCAGTTCTTCGCATCTGGACTTGACGGTTTCGTAGATTTCTTTTCGCAGGGTTTCTCCAGACAAATGCCTCATTCGCAACATTTCTACTTTCTTGGAGAGTTCTATGTCTCCGAGCGAGCGAATCCAAAGTTCAAAGTCTCTTCGGGGAACATGAAATTCGATGCACTTCAAATTTACAGTCTGGATTTTGTCAACAAAATCGTTTAGGCTAGTTGCGTGAACGCCCGAGTACTGGTTGATATCGTAGTAAAAATGGAAGGCTTTTTCTAATGGGAGGGAGCCCAGAATGTTTTGGGCTAAGTTCTTGTCTACTGGTGGCAGCCCTATTGCATGTTTGCCTAGATTGGTTATGACATAGTAGTGTTTCTGAGGCACAGAAACATATTTTGCCTTTATGAGCCCTAGCAAGTATTCCATTGTCGAAGAAGAATCTAATCCAACTCTTTCGGTTATCACTTGGAGCGTAATCGGTTTTCCAGCCGTCCATAGCACACTCAAAATTTTTCCCCTAATTTTGCCCGCGCTCATCCTTTACACGTTCCCAAAAAATAGTCGCCCCTCCAGATTATTATCTCTAACGGTTATTCTGCTTCACCCAAATGGTGTAAAGTGACGTTTTTTGGCGTAAGAATCTGAAACATGTCGTTTGCTGTCTTTTTTATGCGAAGATTTATATGTCCGTATATGATATATTGCCATATATGATATGTCTGAAAAAGGACATATTGTATATGAGTAAAACAGGAATACAGTTAAAAAAACATGAATAACAGGAGTAAAAAATCATGAAAAAAGTATTTACAACAAATTGGTATTTACAGAAAGTGTATTTCGCATCCATCTCCATGAATCAAGATCACATGCACAAAAGAACAGCAGCAAATGAATGTTTGAGGAAAGGTTGAGACTAAAACTAGCCTTCTTTGAGTTCTCCTAATTTGTTGACATTTTTGTGTCACGTGTTTCAGTCTCAACCCCTCAAAAAACAGGAAGGTGCTCAAATTGCATGAAATCCCTCTTGAAAGATTGGCAAGTAAAACGAATACAAAAGAGTCAGAAGAAGGATTAAAGAAGTGTTTACTGCAAACCATAGATGAGAGCTTGAACCAAGTTTTAGGTGGAATTGCTACACAAAAAATCTAGTTATTTCTTGAAGAAAAACGTCATCTGAAAATAGAAGACATTCCAAATAACCTTGAAGATTTTCAGGTCACTTTGAACGAAATTTTTGGGAGAGGAGCATTAGTAATAGAGAAGACAATCATGGAAAACCTGTATTCACGGCTTAGCATCAGTAACGAAAAAGTCAGTTTGAGATATGAAAACAAAGAACAGTTCAATTTTGTAAATTACATAAATGACTTGAAAAGCCTAAACAAGCTAAAAACGTCCATTTACAGTCCAAAAAGATGACTCAAGCGGGTTAATTAAAAAATGGCTGAAGTAATATTGAAAACGGTTCGAAACCGTTCGAAGTATGGTCGATTATCGAAGACTACAACTTTTGAGATTATAGGCAACCCTCCACACGTTTTCACATTTAAGAAAGTAAAGAAAAATAGAATCTAGAAATGTGCGCAATAGAAGTAGCCTCATTTTTTATATACTAATATGTTGCTTGGGTTTCGAAGAACTCATCGTTTATGTGCTTGTATTTTTTTCATAACTTATAAAAGCTCATCTGCACAAACGTGTTCCTCAGGAAGGATTCATGTTTGGTCAAGCGTTATATTTTGACCAATTTCAACATTAAACCCAATCAGAATTTGCTATTTTCTGGCAATGAAAGTGATAACGTTGAATGATATTGAAGTAGATTCGGTGACTAAACGTTTCGAAGATACTGTAGCTGTTGACAATCTCTCCATGAATGTTGCGAAAGGAGAACTGTTCGGTTTACTTGGTCCCAACGGTGCTGGCAAGTCTACACTTACAAAGATGATTTCTGGGATGCTGAATCCCACATCAGGCACAATAAAAGTGGGAAAATACAGTATTCAAGACGAGCCTATGAAAGTCAAAGAACTTCTGGGCGTTGTTCCCCAAGACATTGTATTGTATGATTACCTGAATGCAAAAGAAAACCTCTCTTTTTACGGCAGACTCTACGGCTTGTCAGGAAAAAAACTCAAAAACCGAATTGAAGAACTGCTAAAGTTCACACAGCTGGATGAGAAGGCAGTGAAACGGCACGTCTCTACATACTCTGGAGGAATGAAACGCCGCGTCAACATTGCTGCTGCTCTTCTACATGAGCCTCAAGTTATATTACTGGATGAGCCTACCGCTGGGCTTGATCCCCAAAACAAACATGCTCTCTGGGAGATAATCCAGACTTTGAAGAAGCAAGGGAAGACTATCGTGTTGACGACGCATATGATGGATGAAGCAGAGGAACTGTGCAGCAGGGTTGCAATCATGGATAAAGGCAAAATTATTGCATTAGGTAGTCCAAGCCAACTTGTTAGGAAAGTCAAAATGGAGAATACAATAACTGTGGTTCCGGACAAAATATCTTCTAAACTGATTGAACTCATTAAGAGCATTTCTGGGGTAAAAAACGTCTATACTGCCCATGATGAAAACGAAAAAAGCGAGACTCTGAAGGTGATTACAGATAATCCAGATGACATACTTCCGGATGTAGTATCCACAATCGTAAATAACAAAACAAAGGTTTTGTCTGTTCAGCTTTCACGAGTAACGCTAGAAGACGTGTTCATTATGCTTACAGGAAGGAGCCTAAGGGAGTAGAAAGTAAATGAAAATTAAAAGAGCAGTTAATCAAGTAGCTGCAATTACAAAAACCGATTTTCTGGGAGTGCTCAGAAACAAGACTGCAATCTTCTTTACGTTACTCTTTCCATTGTTCTTCATAGTCATAATCGGATTCACATTTGGTCAAACGGGCACAACAGACGCAAGCCGCATTATTGTCGGCGTAGTTAACCATGATGGCGAACTGATTGCCGTAAACGGCACTGATTCTAGCAACAGCACAATCGGAGACCTGTTTGTTCAAGCAATGGAGACTGCCAACTTCACGGTTCATGTCTATGGCGAATACGGCGACAGAGACACAAATGGAACGGCTGTATACGCTATTAGCCGAGGGAATATCGATGCAATTGTGGTTATTCCCGCAAATTTCACAGAATCACTTTCCTTCCAATACATAGACAATTTAGGGGTGCCAATCCCAACAAAAGCCCACCTTGAGCTATACGTTGATCCAACCGACACTACCGGCGCCTTGATAACCCAGCAAAGCGCTCTTGGCTTCATCTCAGGATTCGAGAAACATTATCAAGAGATTGCAATCGAACAGATTCCACCAGAAATGAAAACATACATAGAAGTTCTCTCCGATCCCATCACAGTTTCAACCAGTAACGCAGAAGTAACAGAAAACGAGCTGCAATGGATAGATTACATGGTTCCGGGCACGCTGGGTCTTGTTCTTCTTTGGAGCGGATTAAATCACGCCTCCATGACAATCGCAACCGAGCGCACCAGAGGAACTTTTCAGCGAATGGTAA
>SOJY01000128.1 GCA_004376385.1 Candidatus Bathyarchaeum sp. | reverse complement strand
GCCTCCATGACAATCGCAACCGAGCGCACCAGAGGAACTTTTCAGCGAATGGTAATAGCCCCCGTTTCTCCCACGATTGTTCTACTGGGAAAGCTCATCTCAAACTTGGCACTAGTTTACATGTCTGCATTCATCATGCTTGTGAGCGGCGTTCTTCTCTTCCAAGTGAATCTCTACTGGAATATACCAGTAATCATCTTAGCAATCTTTTTGGGGTCGCTTTCGGCGATTGGAATTGGACTGATAATTTCTTCAGTTGCAAAGAATGAGGAAGCTGCCAACTCGATCGCAGTTGTAATCAGTGTTCCGCTCCAGTTCTTCATTGGAGTATTCTTTCCTCTCGAAATGATGCCAGAAGCGGCTCAAGCATTCGGCAAAGCTCTTCCATTCACAAAACTAGTCGATGCCATGAAGGCTATAATGACAAGAAACTTGCCTTTTGATGCTGTGATACCAGAACTACTTTACCTAACCGTTTCGGGTCTGATCTTGTTCAGCTTAGGAACAGTAGCATACAGAATAGCTCTAAAGAGGCTCTAATTAACACATCATCTTTATTAGATTCAGCCGTCACTTGTTAGTTAGGGTAATTTCCATGGCAAAGACAATCAAAGAACAGGTAGCACAATGCATTGAAGAAGTTAGACCTCAGTTGCAGGCGGACGGCGGAGACATAGAACTTGTAGACGTAGAGAATGGAGTCGCAAAAGTGAAACTGAAGGGCGCATGCAATGGATGCCCAATGTCAGCTATGACTCTACAATGGGGCGTCGTAAACTGCATAAAGAAACGAGTACCAGAAATAAAGAACGTTGAAGTAGTCCCCTAACACTTCTGATAATACTATCGCAGAATGTTTATGAAACTGACTCTTAGGCGAATATAGGAAATGTCCGCTAAATAAACTACTGCAGCAAAGTGCATTTATGACCTTATCATAGTAAGAAGCATCTTAACCCGTTTAATTGCCTTCAGCGCGTGGGGCTTATTGGCGGGCATTATCACCATTTCTCCCTTCTTTAGCTGAACCGCTTTGCCAGATATGGTCACTTCAACTTCGCCATCCAATGTGTAAACTAAAGCGTCGAAGGGCGCCGTATGCTCACTCAATCCCTGACCCTCATCAAAAGCGAACAAGGTTACAGTTCCAGCCTCTTTGTCAACTATTGTTCGACTGACCACCGACCCCTCCTGATAATCGATCAAATCAACAAGCCTTACTGGCTGGGCAGAAACAGCCTCAACATCCTGTTTTTCGTTTTCTTTCATGAATTCTCACATCTCCATCCAAACAAACGCGCAAATTACCAAACATTAGCTCTCTTTTAGGTGACACTTTCCGCCTGTTGGACAGAAGTTCTGGGCATGATTCTCAACTACCTTGAGTAGTGCACCGATTGTTTCTTTATTCGCAAAATAGATGCGCTTCTTTCCATCGCGTTCAATGTAAACAAAATTGCATTCAAGGAGGGGTTTAAGGTTATGCGAAACCATGCTCTGTTCCTGCCCAAGTGACTCAGCGAGTTCGTTTACGCTCATCGGCTTTTTCATCAACTGCTCCAGCGTAGCTAACCGTGTAGGATTTGCCAGATTTACGAAGAACCTGTAGCAGGTTTCGCTTAACCCTTTCTTCATGACTATTACACGTCTTTTTTTTATCCTAGTATTGCTTTAAGGTCTTCCTCTGCTGAAGTTATTGGCATAATATTGAAGTTTTTCACCAGAACATCGAGTATGTTAGGTGTAATGAAGGCGGGTAAAGTGGGTCCCAGACGGATATTCTTGATTCCCAAATGTAGTAGTGTCAGCAGTATAGATACAGCTTTCTGTTCATACCACGATAGCACTATCGATAAAGGAAGATCGTTAACGCCTACGCCAAACACGTCTGACAGCGCCAAAGCCACCTTTATTGCAGAGTAAGCGTCATTGCATTGCCCCACATCAAGAAGCCTAGGCAACTCGCCGAGTGTACCCAAATCTTTGTCGAAAAACCTGAACTTTCCGCACGCCAAAGTAAGAATGATCGTATCCTTAGGAGCCTTCTCAACCAATTCAGTGTAGTAGTTTCTTCCAGGTTTTGCGCCGTCACAACCGCCAACCAGAAGAATATGCCGAAGATCCTTGTTTTTTACTGCCGCAACAATTTTGTCAGCCACACTCAGGATAGCATTTCGGGCGAACCCAACCATCACACTTTTTCCGTCTGTGTCTTCTTGGAATCCCGGCATCTCCAACGCTTTCTCGATTACTGGAGTGAAATCCTTATCAGCAATGTGGGCTACGCCTGGCCATCCAACGAGACCCGTAGTGAAGATGTTGCCCTCATAGTTTTCTAGGGGCTTTTGAATGCAGTTTGTTGTCATTAGGATTGCTCCTGGAAAAACTTTGAATTCTTTTTGCTGGTTTTGCCACGCAGTTCCGTAGTGACCATAGAAGTGCGAGTACTTTTTTAGTTCAGGATAGCCGTGCGTGGGTAGCATTTCTCCGTGGGTATAAACGTAGATTCCTTTGCCTTCGCTCTGTTTGAGAACCGCCTCTAAATCTTTGAGGTCATGCCCAGAAACGAGAATTGCTTTGCCTTTCTTTGCGCCAAGAGGAACTTTAGTTGGCACTGGATGACCATAGGTTCCCGTGTTTCCTGCATCTAGAAGCTCCATGGCACGGAAGTTTATTTCTCCACATTTCAAAACTAATCCAACGAGGTCATTTGCAGTAAGAGATTCGTCAAGAGTAGCTGCAAGACCTTCATAGATGAAACTGAATACCTTGGGGTCTTTTTGTCCAAGAATGTAAGCGTGATCGGCATATGCTGCTACACCTTTAATTCCATAGATTAGAAGCTGTTGAAGAGAAAGCAGGTCTGGGTCCAAATTGGGATCGGATTTGATGCCCACCAATCTGCCCTGCTCAACCAGTTCCGTGACTGTGTTCTTTGGAACAAAGCTTACGGGACCAGCAGACTTTATGGTTCCTCCAGCATTTTCAACCTTCTCTCGTAAATAGTCGCGTAGTTCCACAGTTTTTTTGATTAGGTCTACGAATCGGATTAGGTCAAAGTTTACGTTTGTGAGGGTGGAGAAGAGTGCTTTACATGTGAATATGTCTGTTTCTTCATCGGTTATTTCATGTTTTTTAGCTTCTATGGCTACTTGTGAAAGACCTTGTAATGTATAGATTAGCAGGTCTTGTAGGGTTGCAACTTCGGGACTTTTTCCGCAAACACCAATTTTTGTGCAATTTTTTCCTTCAGCTGCCTGTTCACATTGGAAACAGAACATTTGTATTTCGCTCATTATTTTATCACATCCATAACATTTTCATGAATTAGACTTCATATGTATTATCCTTCATATAAACTCATTGGTCACAGAAAGAAACAAATACACAAAACAAAAACTCCAAAAACAGCTACAAGTAAGCTTCCGAAGCGTATCTCCGCATCATCCTGTGACTGTTAAAGTAGTATGCAACCTTTCCAATCGAATTCTCCATCAGCCGTATCCAATCATCCCTATTCTTGTAGAATGTGGGAATAATCAGATACTCCAGTTTGTCGTACAATTGTGTAATCTCTCTGCGTCTTCTTTCAGCTTCTTCCAAGTTTTCTTTTGGTGAAGGACCAATAGCCCAACCCGTGACACCCTCAATACAGCCCTCCACCCACCAGCCATCCAAGACACTAAAGTTTATCACCCCATTATGCGCCGCCTTCATCCCGCTTGTGCCAGACGCTTCAAAAGGCGGGATAGGAGTATTCAACCAGACGTCCACGCCAGAAGTTAGCTTAGATGCCATCTGAAGATCATAATTCTCCAAATACACAATTTCCATTACGTCCTTCAGATTCGCTTTCATTTCATGAATCTCTTCGATTAACCGTTTCCCCATCCAGTCCCGCGGATGAGCCTTGCCCGCATAGACCACCTGAATCTTACCCACCCTGTTGATTTCTTCAAGCCTTTTCAGGTTCGAAAACAACAGAGTTGCTCTCTTGTAGCCAGTGAATCTGCGCGCAAAACCCAACGTAAGCACATTAGGATCAAACTGGACACCAGACAGTTCACGGACATAACGTATGAGATTTTCTTTCGCTTCTATGTGGGCACGCCAAATCTCCTCGTCTGGGATGCTGTCAACTCGGACCAGCAATTCAGGTTCGTTTGCCCATCCCGGCAAATATTTGTCATAAAGCCTTCTGAAACATTCACAAGTCCACGTAAAGGAGTGAACCCCATTGGTTATGGCTGAGATGTTATAGCCCGGAAATAGAGTCAACGAAAACTCTTTGTGCCTTTTTGCTACCCCGTTCACATACTTGCTGGTGTTCAGTGCCAGACGGGTCATATTCAGTTGATCGGCTCCCCCAAGCTCCTTCATGGTTTCTAGAGGAATTATTTCACCCAACAGGTCTTGGACACGATCATAGGAGAATTTGTCGTGACCCGCCTCCACAGGAGTATGAGTAGTAAAGATGCAAAGGTCTCTTACGTTATCCAGTTCCATATTGTGGTTTCTCAGCAACTCCAACGTGAGGAGGCAAGAGTGACCTTCGTTCATGTGATACTTTCCGATCTTAAAGCCTGCGGCTTCAAGCATTTTCACGCCGCCAATCCCCAAGACAATCTCCTGCTTCAACCGGTAATCCCTGTCGCCACCATACAGGAAAGAAGTGATCTCTTTATCCTCTGGAGAGTTGCCCTCAACATCTGTGTCAAGAAAGAGAACAGGAACCAAACCACCAGTAGGACTCTGGTAATCATAAAGCCAAGCTTTCACTTTGACTGTTCGATTCTGTATCTTAAGCTCGACTTGGTTTGGCAACTCATTCATAAAAGAGGAGGGCGTCCAATCGTCCGGATGTTCAATCTGTTTTCCGTTCTTAATCTCCTGTCTCAAGTATCCTTTACTGCTGACAAGAGTAACCCCCACCAGCGGAATCTTAAGGTCAGCGCTGGACTTTATCATGTCACCAGCCAGCACGCCTAAACCTCCGCTGTAGGTGTGAAAATCATTGTTCAACCCGATTTCCATACAAAAATACGCTATTCTTTTACCCCGCAAAAAAGCACGCTTGCAGTATTCGCCACAGAAATAGTAGGT
>SOJY01000200.1 GCA_004376385.1 Candidatus Bathyarchaeum sp. | reverse complement strand
GAAGGACTTGGATTTGGAACGTGCAATTAGTGTTCTTGCTGCTATTCGGGAAGGCACTATTGAACTATGTAAGGTGGAGACTGCTGGGGATGCTTCTCCGATTGCAAGGGTTGGAATAGAAAAAGTCAGCATGAAAACTGATCTGATTCCGCCTGAGCGGATGAAGCTTATTTTGGTGGAGTCGGCTAGGGCGCGTCTGCTCACAGAAGTTAGAACCTTTGTCTGCACAAAATGCTGGGATTATCTGGAGATGATACGGTTAAGTGATTTGCCTGACCATCCTGTCTGCCCCAAATGCGGCTCCCCCGCGTTAGGGGTACTTAGAATGGAAGAAGCTAGAGTCCAGTCCTTGGTTGACAAAAGAGGAGAAAAGTTGACGAAAAACGAACAACAAATTAACCGTCAGGCAATGAGGACGGCTAGGCTTGTTTCCAAATACGGCAAAACCGCTGCAGTATCCCTCGCCGGAAGAAACCTGTACATTACTGACGCAGAAGAAATCCTAGAAAAAGAGAATGTGCTTTCAGACCACTTCTTCGAGTTAATTACAGAATCTGAAAAGAAATCTCTGAAACGCAAATTCTGGTAAAACCCGTCTGAATCACTGCACTTTCACCATTTTGACGTGATTATTTGTTTTGGCGTAGGTACTTGTAGATGAAGCGTATGGGTGCGGGTCCGACACTTATTTTTTTCGTTTCTCTGGTCTTGTATCATGGCTGCCAAGTCGTAATAGTATTCTTCTTTGCATTTGCGAATCAGTTTCTTGGCTTGGTTGCTGTCATACGAAAACAGGAATCTTAGTCCATGCCCCTTAGCTCCACTTTTTGTAAGAAAAATTCCTTCACTGTAATCGCTCATCAGAGTTCTGTCAGCCGTTAAAACAATCTTGTAGCCTTCACTTGCTTTTCTAGCCAAGTGACCCCCCAAACATAAAACTAATTATACACATCTAAAATTTAGCCTATCGGGTATTGAATATTTTTAGTCTTCACGAAAAAGAGACCATTTGTATTCTAATATTTTCGCGAAAACCATAAAAGTAAGAGCTTATCTATAACACCAAAACAAAGAGGAGAATGCATTGTTTCTTGCGCCTTTTGTTGCTACGCCTACGCCCGTAGTGCGTATGATGCTTATTTTAGCTGAACTCAAGCCCGGAGAAGTCCTATATGATTTAGGTTCCGGAGACGGTCGAGCGGTTATAATGGCTGCCAAAGACTTCGGCGCCACATCTGTGGGCGTTGAACTAAGAGACGACCTAGCAAAGAGAGCCCTAAACAACATTCAGGAACTCCGTTTAAATGAGAAAACACAGATCATCCAGAAAGACATATTTAATGTCAACCTGTCTGCTGCTGATGTCGTATTCCTATATCTAACAACCAGCGCAAACGAAAGAATCAAACCAAAACTGGAAGCCGAACTCAAACCTGGAACTAGAGTTGTTTCACACGACTACGAAATTCTCGGTTGGAAAGCCAAGAAAGTTGACAATTTCTGCGAAAACCCTAAGCTAGGCTACCCGTCTCATACACTCTACGTCTACAAAATGTAGCCTTTCTTATTTCTGGTTTCTCGCGTTTCATTTATAAGCAATAACGCCGTTATACGCTTGTGACCACAGTTGCGACCACCATGTGAAGTTGTTGTACGCTCTGTTCTGCCAGCGTTTCGCTCTCTGGTAGCAAGGCGACTGATAGAAAACTTCAATTTTTCTCAAGTAGCTGCGGCTAAAAAACTTGGGACAACCCAAGCTTCCATAAGCCATTATCTCTGCTCAAAACGTGGAGAAAAGATGGTGAAGCAGCTTGAAGCCTCTCCCTCTGTCCAAGCCCTAGTGGATGAGATCGCCGAAGGCATAGCCGCCGATAAGACTTCTCCCTTCGATGCAATGCTGCAGTTCTGCAAGTTATGTGAAGTTCTAAGATCCGGAGACCTGATATGTAACTGGCACAAAGGCTACTTAGCCGTTCCAGAAGCCTGCGATGTTTGTCCATCAGCAGTTAAAAAGAATTGATAAAACATTTTCTTCATTAGGAGCAGCCGGATTCGCCCAAAATTTTTTGACCTAACATACTGAAGACTAGTGAGGCACAAAAGTTATGCTCCTCTGAACACTATTGTATTGGCTGTGGTGGCGAATATAAAAAAGAAGCGACACAGACACACTCTAAAAGAAAAAGAGGCAAAGAGGTTTCTCCTAGAAGTTTATACGAAGCTAGGAGCAGACATTGAACAGTTTATTGGATCGAAAACTCGCGTCGAGGTGAATGAAACTGAAACCGCTGAAGTCTTCATCTTCAACGGAAGACCCCTATTGGCAAGGTCAGACGGATTGCTTTTTTTCACCCTATCTTTCGAAGAGCTTTTCTCGTTGTTCCCAAAAATAGTGGTTGACATGGGCGCCGTGCCTTATGTTTGCAAAGGGGCAGACGTGATGGCTCCCGGAGTTCGCTCCATCAAAGGCGAATTCAAAAAGAATGATCTTCTTCTCGTAGTTGATGAGCGCCACGGTAAGCCCCTAGCCGTAGGTTTAGCGCTATTCAGTTCTGAAGAAATGAAAACTGCCAAGCGCGGAAAAACCGTGAAAAACCTTCACTACGTGGGCGACAAACTCTGGAACTATCTGAGAGGTTCTTAGCTAACTTTTTTGTTCGTTTCGTGGCGATTCAGGAAAAATCATTGTAAAACTGTATGGTTGCTTCACAGGAATTATAAAATGCTAATTCGAAACCTAGATTTTTGAAGATTATAGGCTGCATCAAGCGGAAATGTTTAAAATAAAACTTCTGTAACTAGTTAAGGAAGTGACATCATTTGTCAACATCAGAACGGGAGAACAAAAAAACTCAAAAGAAAGCCTACCTGAAAGCTATGCCCCTGCGAACCCTCGCCGACGTAGAAGTTATAAAACACGAACTCAGCTTGGGAAACATCCTCATTCTTAAAATTACTCCTCTAGCTAGAAAAAGCATTGAAGACGTCAAGAAGGCTGTGAACGAACTTTCTGGCTTCATTCAATCCATCGGAGGCGACATCGCCAGCCTAGGAGAAGAACGTGTAGTTATAGTGCCAAACTCCATCAAAATCTGGCGCCAAGAAACTGGCGTCTCTAAAAAAGCGCCTACCGCAGCTTAATTGTTTCCAGAACCTCTGGAACCAGAGACTCCACATTATATTTTCTCCTGAAAAGATTAGCCATACTCATGCTTTTCGATTTTTCGCCGTGAAGCACAATTATTCTCTCAGGTTTCGGCCTCAACCGATGGATGTAATTGACAAGCTGCCTCCTGTCAGAGTGACCAGAAAATCCCCTGACTGACTCAACCTGCATTTCAACTTTCATCACTTCCATCTTTCCTTTGCTGTTTATGATGGGAACATCACCTAAGCCCTTCTGGACTCTCGATCCCATTGTTCCATCAATCTGGTAGCTGACAAAGATTATCGTGTTGCGTTTATCCCCTGCTAAACGTTTGAAGTAATCGATTACTGGTCCGCCTTCCAGCATACCTGAGGTAGCCAAGATTATGCACTGATCTCCATCCACAATCTCTTCCCTTGCGCTGGGATGCTCGACAATGGTGAAGTAGTCCGACTGGAACGGATTGACTCCCTCATAGAGGATGCTGTTTCTTACTCCTTTAGCTAGATACTCCGGATATGCAGTGTGGATCGCGGTTGCCTCAGAGATCATGCCTTCCACAAAGACTGGAGCCTCCTTCAGTAGTCCTCGTCGCATATAATCGTCGATGATCAACATGATTTCTTGGGCTCTTCCCACCGCCGGGACTGGAATCAAAACTTTGCCTTCCCTGTCCATAGTCTGGTTGATTATGTTTGTGATGAGCTGTTCTGATTCTGCTCTTGTGGGCATAATGTCTCCCGGAGCCCCGTACGTACTTTCTGTTATTATTGTCTCTACTCTCGGAAACATGGCAACTGCAGGCTCAAGAAGCATCGACTTGCCAAACTTGTAATCTCCAGTATAAACCAGATTGTGGAGCCCCTCGCCTATGTGCAGATGAATTAGCGATGAGCCGAGAATGTGCCCAGAATTATGTAGAGTCAAACGAATATCCGGAGCTATATCAGTCACAGAGCCATACCGCAAAGGAATCGTGTGCATTACCGTGTCGCGTACGTCCTTCTGACCGTAAGGCAGCATAGTTCCCTGCTTGTTTGCAACATCTAGGTAATCCAGCTGAAGCAGGGTCATGAGGCTTGAAGTGGGAGCCGAACAGTAGACCGGTCCGTCGTAACCGTACTTGAACAGAAATGGTAGAAATCCGCAGTGATCCAGGTGTGCATGGCTTATAACCACGGCGTCTAGGGCGTCTAGATCAAACTGGGGTGTATCCAATCTTGGGAATGCTACTGTAGACCTTGTAGATCCCGGGTTGATGCCACAATCCAGTAACACGTTGCTTTCTCTTGTTTGAATAAGGATCGCTGATCTTCCCACTTGCCGGAAGCCGCCCAAGGCGGTGAGGCGTACATCTCCAGCTTCGTAGACTGGGGGTCTAAAAATTCGTTCACCAATGGAACGAAGTATCCGTTCTCGTTCCTTGCTTTCTGAGTAAAGAAAGTGTCGCATGTGAGCGATGATTTTGGAGGGTATGGGTGGGCTTCTTAGAATTCGGGGTCGCCAGCGTGTCTTTTTAATGATCTCCTGCAAGACCGCGCCGTTTTTTCCAATAACCACTCCTGGTTTTTTTGCTTCTATGATGACTTCTCCGAGGCTTGGATCAAAATTTATGTTCGTGATTTCCGCCTCTTCGGAGACAATCTCTTTTATGATTCTTTCTGTATCCCTTTCTTTAGCTCTTATAGAAGGGTCAGAACGCACAACTATCCTCTTTCTAATAAGCTTGACAATCTCTGCAATTACGAAACTTTGTTCAACTAGAACTTCCGGTTTTTTGGTGTAAACCGCTAGGGCTGGTCCCTCATATTCTATTCGAGTGACTTCAGCCTCTGAAGGAATTTTCTCCAGTATGTGTTGGCTTATATCCACTTGGTCTTTCCCAGATGATCTCAAGCTGTCTTACCGCTCCTCAGGAGCCCCCTAGAATTTCCTTCTTTTCCTCAGTGCTTAGTGCACGGTAGCCTTCTTTTGTTATGATCGCTATGTCAAAGTTGTTTCCGCTTGCTATGTCTCTCTTCATAGCTGAATCAACAGCACGCACAACAACAGGTAATATGTCCTTTATTTCGGAGCCTTCCTTGTATTTGTCTTCCAGAACTCCGTAAGCTATGGGGGAACCTGAACCTGTAGCGACACAGTTCTCTTCTGTGAGGCTACCGAAAGGATCTAACGAGAAAACGTGAGGTCCTGTAGAGTCAACTCCTCCAACGAGAATCTGCGCGATTAAGGGCGCTAAACGCGCAGAAAAGAGTAGGTTTGCGACTAGGCGTGATGCCGATTTTATTGGGATTGGTCTGCCGGTGTTTAGTTTGTAGAGTTTTGCGTTAACCTTGAGTACTTCAACGACACGTTGTGCGTCTGCGACGCTGCCTGAAATGGTCATGGCTATGTGGTCGTCTATCTGGTAGATTTTTTTACCTTTTTTGTGTGCTACGAAGTATCCCATTGTCACACGGGTGTCTGAGGATAGGATAACGCCGTCGGTGCAAACTACGCCGACCGTTGTTGTTCCTTTTAATGCTAATTTCTCAATATTTTCATGCATTTTTTGGGTCCCCCGAAAATGGATATACGACAGAATGACTCGGGAGAAGTCAGAGGTGTATATAATTTCTGACGTATTTAAAAACATTTCGAAACTACCTCCTTTATTGCCGATACTATACTTTTTACTTGTGAGAACCCTGAAACTTAATATGGAGCTATTCATCATATCCGTGATTGCATTGACCATGCAGTTACATCGAATGCAGCTTCCCCGTGAAGTTGTAGTTGGAAACGAAACTTTACCTCTGTTAAGCGAGATTTGCAAGAAGTTGGGCTTTTGTGAATCTGCGCTTGTAGTGACGGGTCCAGATACCCAAAGCATCGCTGGTCGCAGGGTTATCGATCTGCTCAGCGACAAGGGAATGGATGTTGATGTGTTTGTTGTGAAGTCCTCTACCCTGTGGGAAGTCCGGGCTGTTGAAGAAAAAATTAAGGATTTAAAACCTCAGGTTGTTTTAGGCGTCGGCGGGGGAACCAAAATTGACGTTGCGAAACTGAGTTCTACTCGTCAGGGAATTGCTTTCATAAGTGTACCCACAACCGCTTCTCACGACGGTATTGCGAGTCCTGTGGCAGCTATCAAAGGATTGAAGAAACCTTATTCTGTGATGGCTCAGTCTCCCATGGCGATAGTAGCGGACACGGATATAATTATTCGTTCAGATTATCGTTTCACTGCAAGCGGGTGCGGAGACCTTGTATCCAAGTTCACGTCTGTTCGAGACTGGGAACTAGCATACAAGGTAAAGAACGAATATTATGGGGAGTACGCAGCGAGTTTGGCTCTCATGAGCGCACGGCTTGTTACAAAAAACGCTGATGTAATCAAGCCTGGAGCGGAGGAGGGTCTTCGCCTTGTTTTGGAAGCTCTGATAAGTTGTGGGGTTGCTATGAGCATCGCGGGAAGCAGCAAACCTTGCAGCGGTTCAGAGCATCTGTTTAGTCATTCTCTTGATCTAGTTGAACCGAATGGATGCCTGCATGGTGAGCAGTGTGGTGTGGGAACGATAATGATGGCTTATCTGTATGACATAGATTGGAAAGGCATCAAAGATACGCTTCAAAGGGCTGGGGCTCCAACGACAGCTGAAGAACTTGGGGTAGAACCTGAGTCTATCGTGAAGGCTCTGGTGCAAGCCTGCACTATCCGTCCAGAGCGATACACCATTTTGAATACAAAAAAGCTGGATTACGCTTCTGCCAAGAAACTAGCCAAGGTCACCAGCGTAATCTCCTAGATTGTGCACACTAATGACAAAAGCTGCAAATTGGTGGAAAATCTGGGGCAAACCATTCTGACATTGCGCTTTCATGCTCGGCTCAGTGACATTCTCTAAATGTTTGCCGCTGTTTTACTTGCCTCCACGAATCGTATGGGCTTCTTATCTTGGTTCGCGCGCTATTTGGCGATGTGTTTCTTTTTAGGTGCGTATCGAAGGAAGTAAACTGTTCCTGAGCTGACTAAACTGCTGAATTTGTTGTTAACAAAAGCTATGGTATCGTAGCCGCTCGTGGGGGCATTCTGGGGTTCAGCCTGTATGAGTATGTTAGTGAAACTCTTGCCGATTCTTTTATGTGTTTTCTTTAGATTTTTTTGTTTCAAGCATTATTCACCGTCCTAGATATGAATTTGTTTGATCATGTTCTAATTCTATATATCATTCGAATATTTATAACTTTGTATGAATTGTCTCCATACTATCTAAACAATTTAACCCAAAATTCGGGCTGTTCCACTAACTACTCGGCTCCCCTTTTTATGTACCAATTTTTGGTTAATGTTGGAATGTTTTAAGTTTAGTCAAGAGTGTTAATGATTGATGTTACGTGTGTGTTGGTATCTATGCTTGTTTAAATCTGTCTTGGGGATAATTACAGAAAAGGAACCGTTTTTGGCAGCTAACGATATATCTACATGTTAACAACAGTTATTTCGTTCTTTTATACTAAATTTCAGCTTGGTGTTAGAATTTGATCTCATGGAAGTATTCTTTCGAGAAAATAAGCAAGGATTTGGAATTAGCTAGGAAAAAGAAGCAAGCTCTTGACAATCTTTTTAACTCAGGCAAAATTTCGGCGTCTACACACGACTCCCTTAACAATGAACTCACTACCATCATCTCCGACATCGAGATGCGCCAAAAATTTCTCGCCAACAATCTTGCCTCCAAAGTAGAAGCCCTCGAAAAGCAGATCGGTACCTTGGAAATATTTCTCGCCAACTCTGAAATTCAGTATGTTGCAGGAGAGATCGACGAAGAGTTACACGCTAACGAAAGTAGCGCTTTCTCAAATGGTCTCCGCTCCTTGAGAGAGCAGTTGACTTTCCTCAAGGAGGCAGTAGCCAGCCTTATGCCCGAAGTTACAGCGCCAATGCCCCCGCCTGCGCCGGTAGAAGCTGAGCCGTTGCAACTCAATGAAGTGGTCTTTGAGGAAACTGCTGAAATATCCGTGGAGGACGCTATTGAAGCTCCTGTTATGGATGCTGTTGAGTCTCCAGTTGAAGTGCCCGTGGAGGCGCCAATTGAAGCGACTGTTGAGATGCCCGCTGAGGTTCCTGTCGAGGCTCCTGTTGAGGAAGCTGTTGAAGAGACATTTGCTCCTTCTGTTGAAGTTCCCGTTGAAGAAGAGACAATAGAGTCTGCTGATGTTCCCGCTGAGATGCCGGTTGAAGCTCCAGTTGAGGCTGTGGTTGAGACTACAGTTGAGGTTTCAGTTGAAGTTCCTGAAGTGGTGGTTGAGGAAGAAGTTGAAGATGCAGGCGTTCCTTCTGTTGAGGCTCCTGTTGAGGAAGCAGTTGGGGAGACAAGCATTGATTATGTTGAAGCTCCAGTTGAGGAGACGTTAGAGGCTCCCGTTGAAGTTTCTGTTGAGACTCCTGTTGAAGAGGCTGTCGAGGTGTCTGTTGAGGTTCCCGAAGTCACAGTTGATGCTCCTGTAGAGGCACCAGTTGAAGAAGCTGTCGAAATGCCTATCGAGGTTCCTGAGGTTCCAGTTGAAGAAGAAATCCTAGATGCTCCTGTTGAGGAAGCAATCGAAGTTGAACCCATATTTGACGAGTTAACGATCGAAGAACCCTTGGAAACACCGACAACTGAAATATCAGATGAAGTAGTTGAGGTAAGCGCGGAAGAGACTGTTGAAATACCTTCCACCGAAGAAGTAACAGATGTTGAAACCCTTTCTGAAGCACCAATAGAAGACATAGCGATTGAAGAAGATGCACCTGCTGAGGAAGTCTATGAAGAAACCGCTATTGAAGAGAATACAGCCGAAGCAGTTAGTGAAGAAGCTATAACTGAAGAAGAAGCTCCAATCGAGGAAGAAGTTGCAGACGAAGAATTAACTATCGAAGACACACACGAAAGCTACTAAACAGCTAAAGAACCACATTTTCCAAATCCTAACCCTTTCTTTATCCCTTTTTTCTTACACAAAAAACCTGAACAACCAATACAGCAACCTTGGTGATTATGGTCTGTAACAGAGACTACCCAAAGCATCAAGCATGTAACAATTAGTTTGATATTTTCTTTAAGCCCGCAAAGAACACGAGCTTAATTGTGTTGTTGTGTGGTTGGTTATGTGGATACGTAACATTTATGAATGGTGCTGGAGGCTAGAATTCAGCAGAGAAGCCTAGTAATTAAGGAAGGATATGTGTGCCAATTCAAAAAAGTGACTTCATTCTTGTTGATTACACTAGTAAAGTTAAGGAGACCGGAGATGTTTTCGACACAACCTCCGAAGAAATCGCCAAAGAGAAAAAACTCTACAAAGAGGGAGAAATCTACGAGCCAAAACTCGTGGTAGTCGGAGAAGGCTGGGTGCTAAAAGCCCTAGACGAAGCCCTCCTCACATTCAAACTCAAGAAAAAAGAATCAGTTGAAATTCCACCAGAGAATGCTTTCGGAAACCGGGACCCAGAAAAAGTGAAGCTTGTTCCCATCAGGCGACTGGTAGCCCGCGGAATAAACCCTAGACTGGGAGCACAGATCGAATATGATAAGAGACTCGCCACTGTACGAACCATGGGGTCTGGACGCGTAACACTTGACTTTAATCCACCTTTGGCTGGCAAAACTCTAGTTTACGATGTTACCGTCAAACAGAAACTTAAAACTGCTGAGGAAAAAATTTCTGCTCTTATCCACCGCCGAATACCAGCGGTTGAAGATGAGAAATTCGCCTTCAAAGTTGGAAAAGCAAACGTCACGGTGAATATGCCTGAGGACGCCTTCTACGTGGAGGGAATACAGCTGGCGAAAAGAGGTATTGCCCTAGACATACAGCGGTTTCTTCCGGAACTAACAACCGTCAAGTTCGTTGAAGCCTTCACAAAACCGGGAGCTGCTCCACAACCCAAAAAAGAAGCAAAAAAGAAAGCCGTCAAGAAGCCCAAAAAGGAAACCAAAAAGAAGGCAGAAAAGAAACCCAAAAAGACTGCCAAAAAGACGGCTGCAAAGAAATCCACAAAGAAAGCCGCGAAAGAAACCAGCTAGCCACCCTATTAGCTGTTAAAATAGAGTAATCTACCGCATTTCGTTTTTGGGCTTGTATATTCTTGTTTTGCTGCCGTTTGGGCAGCATACCCTGCATTTGCTGTTGTCTATTGTTGGATCAGACAGTGAACATAGTTCGCACATAGCCCCTTTTTCTCTAATTATTCCGCAGATGGTACAAAGTTTTTCTACGAGTTCATATTTATTCATCTGACCATTAGCCAACGAGGAAACGGTTTCTTTTAGAATTACATTCGCTTCTTCTATCCTTTGAACTTCAATAACTGTGCCTCTGTAGAATCTTGTGTATTTGCTCACAGCAGTTTGGGTTATTCCTAACAGTTCCGCTGTTTCTTTTTGTTTGAGTCCATATGATTGTGTTAGTTCTCTTGCTATGGCTGATCGAATGGCTGGAATTACCGATTTAACGGCGACTTCGCAGGGGAGAAGCATGTTCTTTCACTGACTATATTGGTGCTCTGGACTGTATATAAGAATGACATATGTCATATTAATGTGACGCATGACACGCTAATGAACGCCAGTTTCATAATTCGCTAGAGTCAATTACTGTGTTACATACCGCTGAAAATGAAATCCAATATCCTCTCTTTTTCGGTTAGAGAATTAATCATCAAATCTGGATTCTCTTCCTGAAGCTCTTCTATATTATATGCGCCTGAAGGAACAGCTATACACTTCATCTCTGCTGCCTTAGCGGCTCTTACACCAAAAACCGAATCCTCAACAACCACACAATCTTTCGGGTCGACCCCCAACTTCTTTGCAGAAACCCTAAAAACTTCAGGGTCAGGTTTCGGATTAACAATTTCATCTGCCGAGACCACAACATCAAAATATGTTGTGATTCTCTTCTCCGGAAGTATCTTGTCAACGACCTTTCTGCCACTCATTGTTGCCAGAGCAATCTTGGCTCTTCCCTGTAGTTCCTCTAAAAGTTCAGCGGCTCCTTCAAAGAGGTCTACAATCTCTGTGAGGCTCACCTGAATCTTGATCTTTTCTCTTGCAAGATTTTCCAGCATTTCATCATCAAACCTCATGTCACACTCTCTGAAGCTTTCCTCAATGGTCTTTTTTGTTCCGATGCCCATCCGCCTCTCTATAAACTCGTCACTAACCACGCAGCCAGCTTCCCCCAGGACCTTCTGGAAAGATTGCACTACCGCCTTCTTCGTGTCAGCAAGTGTTCCGTCCCAGTCAAAGATAACGGCTTTAATCATCAGCATCCCAATTCATGAATCCCATGTTGCTTATCGTTCCAGAATGAAAGGCTTCTCATAGTAAATCTTCTCAGTTGGAATGCGGTCAACCAACATTTTCTCGCCAAACTTCCCAGTTACCCCAAATGGGTTAAGTTTCTGGGCTAACAAAACCGCTGACTCAAGTTTCTGTGCACTTCCAGAATAAATCTTGTACAATACATCTCCTTTCGTAACCTTGTCTCCGAGTTTCTTTCTCAACAGAACTCCTGCACCCTTAGTTTTGGGAGCCCCCGCCTCTCTCGCTATCTGCGCTATAGCCCTGTTGTTGATCCATTGAACTCTCCCCGTCTCCTCTGAACGAATCTCTGCCGTCTCGTTTCCAACCTCTATGTCCTCAGGTTTTACATCAGGGTCGCCGCCTTGAGCAGCAATTATTTCCCTGAGTTTTTCTTCGGCTTTACCTGATTTGAGAATGTCTTTTGCTTTTTGCGTGCTGTCCTTGACTCCCATCATTTCAAAAAGTAACCCCGCCAAACTAGCAGCCTTATTCACTAGGTCTATGGGACCTTCACCCATCAGCGCCAAAAGAGCTTCTCTCGCTTCAAGAGCTGGTCCTATGGCGTATCCGATGGGTTGTTCGCCAAAAGTCACTCCACACTGAACGTGTATGTCCAATCTTTTGCCCAGTTCTATAAACTCTTGTGCTAGAGCTTGCGCTTCCCCGATGGTCTTGATCTTTGCGCCTCTACCCGTAGGTATGTCTACCACAATGTAGTCTGCACCTATCGCCTTCTTCTTGCTCATAATTGAGGGCAGAAGAAGAGGGTCAATGGAAAGAGGATACTCAACTTGGATCAGGAGGTCGTCCGCAGGAGCAAGGTCAAGCGCTCCACCCCACGTTAAACAGGCGTTGGTTTTTTTCACCACGCTCCTAATCTCCTCAACCGTCAGGTCAACAGGACACAGGACCTCAACTCTGTCCGCTGTGCCCGCTGGAGAAGTTATTGCCCGAGAGGACGTTTTAGGAATCGTGAAACCGGCAGCTGCTACTATGGGAATCACAAGTAGGGTGGTTTTGTCTCCGGGCACTCCGCCTATGCTATGTTTATCCAAGATGGCACCTTTACCGAAATCTATGGTTTGTCCTGTTTCTACCATAGCCTTGGTTAGTGATTCATCTTCGTCCATGCTGGTTCCGTGAATGTAGAGGCTTGTGACGAATGAGGCTAGTTCAACGTCGCTCAGGTGTCTTTCGACCACATCCATGATTATCATCTTGATCTCTTGCGCCCTGAGTCTTCGTCCATTAAGCTTGTTGCGGATGTATCCTAGGGATTCTGGTCTTTCAGCTGGTCGAACTTGCACGATTTCTCCGTCTTGGGCTTTCAGTTTGTCCTGTACCTCTTCGTAGATTCCCAGTGTTTTTTTAGGAAAGTCTGTGGCTACGTTAGCGATGGCAATTATGTTTTGTTTCTTGTATGTGACCTCAACTCTGTCTGAAGAGTGAATCCCCATCAGGCTCGCGTATTCATCATCTAGCACTATTATCTGTTTTCCGCCAGCCCTTATCCCCAGAAGCTTAACCTTGAATTCCATAGCATTCTACAACCGTTAATCTATAACATCATCACAATTATAATATTAGTTGAATTATACTAAGAGGGTTGTTGATTAAGGTTGAAATACGTAGATTTTGTTGACCAATCCTACAAACCAAAAACAACTGATGTAATCTGCGACTTCTATGTTGAACCAGACGGCCTCAGTTTAACAGAGGCGGCTGGGGGCGTTGCAGCCGAGAGTTCTGTAGGAACATGGACGGAACTCACTACAATAAAGCCTTACGTGGAAAAGCTTGCTGCCCGCGTATTCAGCATTGATGGCAATAATATCCGCGTTGCTTATTCAATTGAACTGTTTGAGCACGGCAACATGCCTAACATCTTGAGCAGCGTGGCTGGAAACGTCTTTGGATTACGTGCACTAAAAAACTTGCGACTCAACGACATTCATTTGCCAAGGGAACTGGTTCAAAGCTTCAAGGGTCCCAAGTATGGTGTAACTGGAATCCGCAAGTTGCTAGGCGTTAAGGATAGACCATTAGTTGGGACAATTATCAAGCCAAAGCTAGGGTTGAAGACGAATGATCATACAAAGGTAGCCTATGACGCTTGGGTTGGCGGATGCGATATAGTGAAAGACGACGAGAACCTTAGCAGTCAACGTTTCAATCCCTTCGATGACCGTGTTGTGGCTACTCTTGAGATGCGGGACCGCGCTGAAGAGGAAACTGGGGAAAAGAAGGTGTACATGGTTAACATCACTTCAGAAACAAAAGAGATGATCAAGCGGGCACAGTTTGTTCAGGACCACGGCGGAAAATACCTGATGATTGATATTCTGACCTGCGGATTCTCTGCTTTGCAGACAATACGGGAACAAGATTTTGGTCTGGTAATTCACGCCCACAGAGCAGGACATGCAGCCTTCACTAAGAACCCTAAACATGGAATCTCGATGAAGGTTATCGCAAAAGTCGCTAGGATTATTGGTGTAGATCAGCTTCACGTCGGCACAGTTGTGGGGAAAATGTCTGAGACTCAAGAAGAGGTTTCGGAGAACTGCGAGGCACTCAGAACCGAATTGGATGGTTTAAGGAATGTGCTGCCTGTTGCCTCCGGCGGTCTCTATCCCGGTCTAGTTCCCGCTTTAATGAGCTTCTTTGGGAACGATTTCGTGATTCAGGCGGGAGGAGGAATTCACGGACATACCGAAGGAACAGTCTCTGGTGCCATGGCTATGAGGCAAGCGGTTGACGCGACCCTGCACGGCGTATCACTGACAGAATATGCTGAGACTCACAAAGAATTGCAAGAAGCTCTAGAGATATGGAAGTAGACCCGCCGAAAATAAACTTGGGCTCTGGAAGGAAATCAAACCCTTATTTGATGTTGTTTTTTGCCTTTTTTGTTTCTTCATTGTGCACACAAAAGTTATAATGGGTTAGCGAAGATACCTGTACTTTCGGGATAAACATGGATATGCAGGAAATTGCACGATGGGCTTACATCATCTTCGTTGTGGTAGCAATATTCGCTGGGCTTATCCTCGGATACTCAGCACATGACTCATATGTATTAACGCCAACTGACCCTCCAGCTAACTGGGCTGAGACCATCAAAACGAATAATGGATATGTCCTGTTTTCAATGCTGATCTTTGGAGTCGTTATTGGGCTTACAAGCATCACTAGAAAGGAAGTGTCTGCTTTCCTTATAGCAACTATTGCTCTACTGGTTGCGTCTGGCGCAAACGTTTGGGCAGGAGTATGGTATCTTCATCCTCTGCTCTTCTTCTGGGCTTCCGCCATCTTATCATATATTGTGGCTTTCGCGGCTCCGGCAGCTGTGATAATATCAATCAAATCGGTTCTTGCAATGGCAAAGGAGAAGTAACATTTGCTTCTCTTCCCCCAATTTTTTCTATCTACAATTCTCCAAAGTCTGGCGTACACTTTCATTGAAGCTTGACTTTGAACGGTGTTTTGTAGCCTTTAGCAACCAACCTTTCGTGGATGGCGCTTTTCAATTCTCCTAATCCTGTTCCTTTTTTTGCGCTAACCGGAAATACGTGGTCTTTAACTTTTGTTGGGTCGCCGTTGCTTATTCTGTTTGTAAATTCGTTAAGGTTAGCTTCAAGTTCTCTTTTGTTTGTTTTGTCGATTTTGTTGGCTGCCACTAAAGGAAATTCGCCTAAATTAGATGCCAAAAACTTCACCATCTCTACGTCCACCGACATGAATCCCTTCTTCTCCAAACGCCAAGTTACCTCCAAGAACGTGGATATGTCTAAAACAGCGACGGCTAACACTATGTCTTGGGCGTTGGATTCCAAGAACTCGATGATTTGTTTGTTAACTTTTTCTTCGAATTTTCTAGAGACTCCAACCATTTTTCCTAATCCGGGCAGGTCTACAAGAACCAAGCCATCATTTAGGGGATAATGTGAAATTTTTCGTGTAGTTCCTGCGTGCTTGCCTATTATTATGTTTAATCCTGCCAACTCTTTTATGAGACTACTTTTGCCCGCATTAGGCCTTCCAGTGAAAACCACATACTTCTCCTGCATACTAAACAGTAAAGAACACATGACACTTGAACGTACCCTAAAGAAAATTTCAAAATCGCACTTGTGCTACAATAACTCGTACTTTTTGTGGATCGCTAACACGCAAAAGACAACGTAATATTCTGTATTTTTGTTGGTAAACTGTTGTTGAGGTTAGGGTGCGAATGTTTTTGGGACATGTATTTCTTTGGCTTTCTTGTCTGTGAAGATTCCTAGGCTTGCGTATCTGTCTGCGCTGTCAGGTAAAACTGTGACAACGGTTTGTCCTTTCTTCATCTTTTTTGCGATCTGCACAGCCGCGTAAACATTAGCGCCCGAGGATATGCCTGCGAAGAGTCCCTTCTCTCTTGCCAGCATTCTGCTCCAATTCACTGCCTCTTCATCTTTAACGTTTACCACATGATCAATAATAGACCTGTCCACGATGCTTGGAATGAAGCCGTCGCCGATTACATCTATTCTGTGTTCGCCTACTTTTCCGCCTGTGAGTTATTGGGAGCTTGCTGGCTGAGCCGCCACTATCTTCACGTCAGGGTTTACTTCCTTCAATGCTTTAGCTACTCCCATGAGGGTGCCTCCTGTGCCTACTCCAGCAACGAAGGCGTCAACCCACCCTCCGGGGACTTGTTCAATAATTTCTTTGCCCATTAGGATCCTGTGAACCTCAACGTTATCATAGTTGTCGAACTGAGCCGGCATCCACCAGCCTGACTGTTTAGCCAACTCCTTTGCTTTGTTGACAGCCCCTTTCAGTCCGTCACATGATGGTATTGATACTACTTCTGCGCCGTAGGCTCGCATGAAATTGCGTCTTTCATCGGTCATGGTTTCGCACATGACGATGACTACTTTGTATCCTTTTGCTGCCCCTGCCATGGAGAATGCTATTCCGGTGTTGCCGCTTGTGGCTTCGATGATGATGTATCCCTTTTTTAGGTCGCCACGTTTTTCGGCTTGCTCGATCATGTATTTGGCTATTCTGTCTTTGATGCTTCCGCTTGGGTTCAAGTATTCCACTTTCGCGTAGAGATTCGCTTCGAAGGTGCTGAATATGCCTTCTGGGCTGTTCAGTTGAATGAGCGGCGTGTTTCCCACAAAATCTAAGACGGACTTTGCTGCCAATGTGAAACCATTCCTTGAACGGTGACGATTTGTTTGTCTATTAAAACTTTCTGTTTTTTGTTTCTATCTTTCTGTAGTTGTATAATTCACCGAAACTTACAGATTCAAGTACACCCTAAATGTTTGTACATCAGCATAGAAGCAGAGTGAAAAGTTTGGTAAAATCTAGTAAATTGTTGGCTTTAACGAAAATGCGTGAACAAAAGATAGGTTTTGCAGGTTTTCCAACACCTCTACAGAAGATGCCCCGCCTGTCAAAGGTTCTGGGTGGTCCAAGACTCTTCGTTAAACGGGACGACATGACTGACCTAGCATTTGGAGGCAACAAAGCAAGAAAACTGGAATTTCTTTTCGCCGACGCCAAAAACAAAGGAGCTGACGTCGTAATATCTACGGGTGCGGTTCAGTCAAACTGTGCCTGCATGGTTGCCGCTGCTGCTAGGCGGCTGGGCATGAAGCCTGTGCTTGTTCTTGTCGGAAAAGAGCCTGATGTATATGATGGGAATCTGCTTCTGGATAAGCTGCTGTCCGCGGAGATTCATTTTATAGACGGTTATGGTCCGCATGTTGAAGATTTTATGAAAACTTTAGCTAACACCTTTAGGGAGAACGGATACAATCCTTACATCATTCCTGTTGGCGCCTCAACGCCATCCACTGTTCCGGGATACACCCTTGCCATGGAAGAACTGGTTAACCAATTCAATCAAATCGGAGAAACGATTGACTATGTTGTCTGCGCTTGTGGAACGGGCGGCACCCAAGCTGGTCTAATTTTTGGAGCCAAATTACTGGATGTTACCGCAAAGATTATTGGGGCAAGCGTTTTTGCAAGCAAGGATGATGCATCCAGAACTGTTGCTCAGCTGGTTAATGGTTCTGCAGAGCTTTTTGATGTTGACTTATCTATAGTTCCTGAAGAGGTGGTTGTCTTTGACGACTACATCAAGGACGGCTACGGTGTGCTAAATCATGAAGTGACTAGTGCCCTTAAACTTGTGGCTGAGACTGAAGGAATCTTCTTAGATCCTGTCTATACCGGTAAGGCGATGGTGATGCTGATTGACTTGATCAAGAAGGGCTACTTCAAAAAAGACGACAGCGTAGTATTCTTTCACACTGGCGGTCTTCCGGCATTATTCATGTACAGAAACAAACTAGGCAAGGCTTAACATTTAGCCCCAAACTCACTCGTTTATGTGCCTACGTTTTTTCTTTCTTGTTCTTGTTTACTATGTTATCTTCTTGAGGCTGAAAGGTTTAATACTGTATTTTCTTGTTTTACCTTTAGGTGCAAAAGTTGAAGTTGTTTACGGTTGGTCCTGTTGCTTGTTACCCCGAGGTTCTGGAAGCAATGGGAATGCAAATGGTTAGTCATCGTAGCGAAGAATACAAGAATTTACATGTTGAAACCGTGGAGCTGCTGCAGAGGTTCCTTGGGACAGAAAACGAGGTTTTCCTGTTTTCAAGCACAGGTTCAGGTTTCATGGAAGCATCTATACGAAACTGCGTAAACAAGAAGATGCTATGTTGTATTTGTGGAAGCTTCGGCAAACGAT
>SOJY01000129.1 GCA_004376385.1 Candidatus Bathyarchaeum sp. | reverse complement strand
TACTCTTTTGATATTCCATTAAGAGGAAGCAGAACCTATTCCGATCAAGATTGACGCAACTTTGACTTGATCGTAGTTTATTTGAGCATGGCCAACAGCTTCCAGCATCGCTGCTCCACCGAGACTAGTTATAAAAAGAAAGGATAACTCTAACGTCTTCTCAGTTTTCATTGTTTGCTCCTTCAAATTCGCGTATTATAACACATTCTTATTCTTTAGTTTAGTGCCATACAGAAATGTTGCGTGTGCATGATCGGGAAGAGTGCGGTAGCCTAGTAGCCTACAGGCCTGTGGAGCCTGGCGCCCGGGTTCAAATCCCGGCCCCGGCCCTCAACGCGCGGGGGGCTCTGGAGGCTGGTTTCCTGTTTCCGGCCTTGTAGCCTTCCTATGGCTTCTACGAGGGCGTTCTCGGAGACCCTGCTGAGGTTCAGACCCACTTTCCTTGCGGTTTCTAGGACTTGTTTGTCGATGTAGAGGCAAGTGTTGACTTTCTTCATCATGAAATCACATGCTCCCACATGATTTCATGCGTGCTGGGCTATTTATTGCCCCCTAAGGGAAAGTCCGAGGTGGTGGCGTGTGCCAATGGATTGAATTCGACCAAACAACCAAAAGATCCTTATACGCAAAGATGCCACCAAAAAACCGAATGGAAGTGGACTTTGTGGAGAAGGGCGTACTCAATTTCCAATCGCTGATTACCCGACGCATATGTCTTCAAGTGCCTGTGTATCAACGCCACTACGCTTGGGAAACAGATCAGTGGGATGACTTGTGGAATGACTTATACTACCTAGAAACTGGCAAGGATCATTACTTTGGCACAATTATCCTAATGGAAAAGGGCACACACGAAGAAATGCTCGGGTTGCGCTTTGAGGAGTTCGAAATAATAGACGGGCAACAAAGAACTGCCACAGCGTTGATTCTACTAGCAGAAATCATAGCCCGAATGGAGGCGGTCAAGGGACTGCCTAAGGCGAACTTGCGGAAGCTTAAAGAGGATTATTTGCGGTTCAAAAGCGTCTACAAGTTGGAATTACTGGGCGATGATAGAGAATTTTTCAGAAGATACATAATAGATGGTGAGATGAATCCTGCCAAACCAGTGACGATGTCGCAAAGGAGGCTACTGGAAGCTAAAGCTTTCTTTGGAAAGAAGCTTCAAGAAGTCCACACTGCAAACCCTAAAGGATTCGCGGACTTTCTTCTCCAGCTTAAGCAAAAGGTAGAAGCGATGGAGATGATGGTGTACCCCCTAAAAGAGACAACTGAAGCTGCACGTATGTTTGAACTAGTCAATGACCGAGGAAAAGATCTTACTAATTTAGAGAAGACGAAAAGCTATCTGATGTACATGGTGTATTTATCAGCATCACCCGAAGAACAAGAGAGAAACCTTAGAGACCTAAATGATTGCTTTGGTAACATTTTCAGATGGATTGTGGAAATACAGAATTCGAGATATGGTAAAGACATAAAAGAAGACAGTGTCCAGAGATATCATTTTGTAACATACGCCCCCGAAGATATTATACCCGACAATTTGACTAGGGCTGATGCATCTTACCAATCCATGACCGTTCTAAAGGATTACATCATTCAGAAATACAGAGCCAACAGAAAAGAGTGCTTGAACGCAGTTCTGGATTACACGCTGGATATTGAAAAAGCATTCTCTTTCCTGAAGAGCATTTTGTTGTATGATGGTGAAAGTTCTATAAAGAGTCTACTAGAAAAAGTGTTCATTTTGGGAAGGGCGGCCAACTTTTATCCGTTACTGATATCTTGCTGGACAAGATTCAAAGGGCAAAATGAGAAACTCAAAGAGATTTCGCACTTTATAGAACTCATGATGTTCCGAGCCTATGCAATAGGAAAACGAAGAGCGGATACTGGGAGAGGTCGGTTGTATGACTTAGCTTACAAAGTACATGCGGGACTGGTGGATTATGATGAAACTGTGATGGAGCTGAAGTGGCTGATACGGAAGTATGGGTCAGATTGGCAATTTGAGGACCATTTGAAGGCTGATGACTTTTATGATAGGACTACTGGACGTGACATTAGATATCTTCTATACGAGTACGAGACTTATCTGAGAGATGTTAAAGGGGAGCCCCTAGAATTCACGTTAACTGAAATCCTCTCGCGCGATGACACAGGAAGACCCAAGTACGAGTTAGAGCACATATGGCCGCGAAGCCCATCAATGTTAGGTCTGAACAAGGAAGAACTGGACGTGCATGAAAAATGTGTGAACAGATTGGGGAACATAACATTAGCCTCGAAAGGTTTTAACTTGCGTATGAGCAATAAACCTTTTAAGCAGAAGTGCAAGGAGTATGAAGACTCGCTTCTCAGAGTCCAGAGAGACCTGACTTCTAATAAAAGATGGGGAAAGAAACAGATCGCTGAAAGAGGAAAGAAGATAGTAGAATTCGCCTTAGAGAAGTGGGAGGTTCACTAAACCCCCCATACAATACATGCGTGCAAATGACACACTAGTGAAAAGTCAAGAGCGTAGAGCTCTCGAGGTTTCATCTCAACGAAGCAGAAGTGGGCGCGCACAAATCCAGTAGGTTGATTCCCGGGAATCCCACTTGCCCCTATTTCCTGAAGCCGTACTCATCTATCATATCACAGAAGACTCTGTCGGGGTCGTAGCCGAACCTCAGAAATGCTTCATGTCTCAGCATCCACGCGACGTAGAAGTACTCGTCCTTGAGCGCCTCTGCGATGGGGTGGATTGCAACTAGCCCGGCGGTCTGCGTGAAGTGCTTTCCGTCTTTTACTGCGTGAAGTGATACCATTTTTGTCGCCCAAGGGAATTTGCCATCGTAGATGTGATCGATGTGCCAGCCCTGACCGTTCGACCGCGTCGGTCTCTCCCCGCCTGCGAGCAGGATGGACATTATTGCGGGTCCGTTAGAGCGCGAGTCCACCTGCACCCCCTTGGACCTCGCCTCCTCCTTTATCCTGTCAGGTATCCCGTGGTACTTGATCCGGACGCAGCCTGGCCAGAGGAGCCTCGGCTTGGCGGGCCACTTGATGTAGGTGTCTCTGTGCTCCCAGACCTCATCAATAATCTTCTTTTCAGATGACGTGAGTACGTTGAACTTGGAACTGATTTTTGAGTGAAATTCGCTCAACCTAAATCATCTTTCCATATGCAAAGCACTAGGAAATATATGACAGCTTACTGAATTGGCAGGAAGGCTTTGTAGGTTTGTTGAGTTCGCCAATCAGATTCTTCACTTTCTCTAGGATACCAAGGGCCTCTATTTCGTCATAGTTCTTTGAAACAAGGTTGGCAATACAAAACGTTACAAATGCTTGCTTTTCGCACGGATCCTCGATGTTTTGAGTTCGTTTGATTAGACGTTCAAGGGATTTCTCCAATCCCGTCTTGCAGGTCTTTGTAGTCTTTCTCCTCATGCGTTATCACTTCCTGAGCGATCGATGTAGAGGCGCGCCTTCGGTTTCAGGAAAGTTGAGAATTTATTCTGGAAACCCAAAAAGTAGACTTCAATATCCTGTTGTTCCAGTTCATCACCAATTCCTCTAAAATCGCCATCGTGGGTTCCTATGATGACTGCCTTAACCTTACAACTCCCCATCAGTTCACTAATTTTGAACCCCATAAGAGCATCACAATCATAAGGAATCGAAAACACTGTAAAGCCTATGTTGTACAAAGCCTCAACCAATCCATTATTCACTCTTGAATTGGCGAAGACAAATAATCCTTTGAAAACAAAACGGTCAGATAAGCTCAGAACCATTTTCCGCAGGTCGACTCGACAGCCCAGCTCCATCGCAGTACAGAAGATATTGGAAAGGGCAAGAAACAGAAGCGCCTCTGTTTTCTCTTCAGATGTTACTTGGCTCAATGTTATGCCTCCAGCAAGTGTGCCTCAATCTCACCATGAGCTTCCCAAGCGCGGATTATCATTTCTGGGGCTCGGAACGATAGTACCTGCGTCTTTTTTGCTAGAGCGGAGGCCAAGTCGAAGCCATATTCTCTGAGCTGATTGTGAGTTTCGAGTTGGCTCAGTTTTTCGGAGACTGCAGACACTGCATTCCAATCTTCCTGTTTCCGGGCTTTGTCAATTTCACTTTTCAGGACAGCTAGTTGCGTATCTTCGGGCTTCTCAAATTGGGGTTTGACTTTCTTAGCACGACCTTCATATTCTGCAGAGATATTACCCATTGACAAGGTCTTGCCTTTGATTTCAATCGGAACAGAAAGAATGTCTACCTTGAAGAAAATTGGCAGCATCCCTATCTCTTCGGCCCATTCCTTATCAACATCTAAAACCTTTTTCAGAGTTTGGGATGCTTCAACACCATACTGGTTTTCCACCTCTTTGCTGAAGATTACGTATTCTTTAAAATCCATGTTCAGACGTAGAAAAGTTGCTAATTCTACCTTCAGCATCACTTGTCCGTTTTGACTAAGCTGTATCTCTATATCTAGGAACGCCGTGTAGTCATCATACACATCATCGATAGAGGTTTCCCAATCTACTTTGAGACGCCTCTCCAGAACTCTAGGTGGTATTGATGAGCATCTTTGTTTGATTTGTCCAATCGCTTGTTGTATAATCGGTTTCACTAGCTTCTTCTTCATGACTGGGTAGTGAAACATGCTGGGAGAATAGGAGCTTTGCGGGCTTGATTCAGTTTCTGACAACTCAGACTTCCAAGTTTCGAATGCTTGGCGGAATAGATTAAGGCGGTGAGGGGCTATTTCCCTTCTCTGATTTATGTTTGCGATTAACTCTTCAAGGTCCTTCACAATCGTGTTTCTCATTATTGTACTCAAGTCAGTTTTTCCTTTCAGAGCCTGCTTCACAAGTTTCACATAGTCTAAGAATGATACCCGCAATGACTTGGATATACTTCTCTCGGAGAAGGAAATTGGCGCATTCAATTGGTCTGCAATGCCTTTCACCGTAGTGTAGTCCTGTTCGTCAATGAACTTCTTGATGCGATTCTTGGCTTCTTGTCGGGAAAGCAAATGGTAAGAATCGTTTTCTTTGTAGTAGATTCTGTCTTGAAGCCACGCCTCAAAAGATGCTCGTTGTTTGGTCGTGTAAACAGCACTTTGTCGCATATGTAATCACACCACTATCTTTGTGTAAACACGCATTTAAGTCTTTTGTAATTACCTTGCTACATCGTGTGTAAACTGCTGGGATGGTTGGTTTAACGAGGCAAAAGCGTTGAAAAACCCACTAGCAGCATATGTACATGGATTGGCATCAACCTACGGTACAAAATGACGACTTTCTCCAGCAAAGCCCAACAAAATAATATTAGCCCTACCCAGCAAGAAGTTGTAGAGAATCCCTCGAAGAATGTTGCATCTCGTACCGGCGAAGATCTGGGCGAGAAGGAGCCGAACTGGCTGGACGGTGGGCGGAAGCGGCGATGTGCGTGTGAAACATAGTAGGTTGATCTCAGGAATTTTCTATATGGAAAGATGTATGCGTTCACTGGTGCGCTGCGTAAAAACTAATAGTCGGGTTCAGATTGTTTAGGCGCTGAATCTACATCCGGATCGTCTTGAACTTCACCAGGCCCTTCTCTGTCCCCCGCTTTATCCGCCTCTGCTCGTAGGTCAGGGTGGCCCGCCCCGTCTTCACGTCGGCCAGGACTACGGTTATGGGCCTGTCAGCCTTCCTCTCTCTGACTTGGGTATACCCGTCAAAAATTACGTAGTCCACTGGGTCCCCTATGAACCTGGCGTCGCTCGGGTTGTAGCCGAACACCTTGAAAATGGGTGCAAGTTGCTCCGCGATTGCTCCTTTGAGCACGGCTCTACTCCTTGCCAGTGCGTCTTCCCTGAAGGCCTTCTCAGTCTCCACCTTCCACTGCTCCAGGAAGCCCTTGTACTTCTCCTCGAAGGCGGCGTCCAGCTCGGCCTTGTTCCGCTCGAAGAGCCTCTGCCCGACCTCGTCCCCCAGCCTCTTGGCCATCAGCTCCACCCTGGCCCTGAAGTAGAAGTAGGCAAACAACACTCCAATGGCGATGCCGACAACGACAGTTAGAATGATTTCAATCATAGTGGCTCATCAACGAAAAATCGCGCGTTCAGCTTAAAATATCTCTCCGCCAAAAATCCACAAACAACCCTGAGCTATATCATTACGCGAAGCGGATCGGCATCGAGGCACCCTGGGAATTTACGACTTCCGGCTCCCACACTCGCACGAGATTCACCTAGCTTCACCGTGTACGCACGTATATCTCCCATCCGACCACGCGCTCCCATATAGCACCATGCGCGGACGGCTATTTAATGGCCTCTAAGAAGAAAGCTGAGGTGGTATGATTATGCACGAGTCGGCTAACTCCTATGCGGGAGAGCAGGAAGAAACCGCGCAAGGCATATGAAATAGTCTAATCTGCCACCATCAATCCATCTGGCAACTCTGTCGCGCGCACAGTATCTGGAGCCGCAACGGGTCTGATCCGAAGCACCTTTAGAGTTCACGGACAGTATTACTCGGCCAGAATCATCGAAACTATGTTGCAACAGCTCCACTATGCTCATGGACAGATTTTCAAGTCACATTCGTCAAGTCTGCCGTACAGAGAAAGATAATGTATGCATAGAAATGCGCAAGCGTGTAATCACATATTACTAGCATAATAATCGTACTACCGAACATTTATGGTCAATTAATGTAATTCTCCGTTCGAATCATCGAAAATTTTGATTACTAATTCGTGGATACATCAGTTCCAATCCTACCAATGATTTTTTAGCACAATTGTCAAAAACCACGTTTTGAATCTTAAATCTAGAAAAACCGCTAAATATTAGGTATTTCCGAACATACTCAGTAAATTCATTGCGGAGTCTTATTACAGAATTTAAATCACGAAAAATCACTCAACACTTCGAATCCAAGAAAACCGCTCCTTCTATCAAAAGGACCTGAAAAAGTGAATATTTTACCAATATAATAGAAAGCTATATAGCTATTAGTCGTAGTAAACATCGTGTCCGAAAGATTTAAGTGAATAAATGTTCTGATATGGTGCTGAGTGTTATGAAATGAGTGACTCTCAATACAGAATCAGAGTTAAACGAGGGGATTTTGAGTTGGAGGTTCAAGGCGATCGACAGTGGGTAGAAAAGAAATTTGAAGAGTTGACCTCTAGAGATGCAATTACATCTCTAGAAACCCAAGTCCTGCCCACAAGGAAAGAAGAAAAACCGAAAGGTGGAGAACTTCCAGTTTCTCTAGCAGAGTTTCTTAAACAAAGGGGTAACCCCCAACAACACGCCGTTCTTGTTGTCTTGTTTGGTTACTGGCTGTTTCACAAAGAAAATACTCGGGCTTTTAATGTGAGAGATATATCATCTTGTTATAATGATGCAAGGATACCTGAATCCACAAATACTTCTCAATATCTGAATAATGCTCAAGCGGATGGTTATTTCAAAAGAGTTGAAGAAAAGAAGGATGGTTTTGTAACTTGGACGATAACTCCGACTGGCGAGAAGTATATTGAAAAGTAGGATAGATGAGTGAAATGCAAATTGAGGAAATTAAGGAAAAGATTAATCAAGCGATAAAAGCAGTCGCTGATGTTGAAGAACCTTTCAGAACAAAAGCGTTTGAAATAGTTTTGTCAACCCTCCTAGAGGGATCAGTGATCAAGACGTCTATCAAATCCCGCTCCTCAACAGAGACCAGCACTCGAAGGACAAATACCCTCAACCAGCAAATCGCAGAATTTGCCAAGAAAGCTGGTATTGAATCAGGCAAATTGAGGGATTTTTATGATTTCGAGGAAGACGAACCAGTATTTATAGGTAAGGTTGAAGGTAGAGAAGCAGAAAAGCAGATCCAGATTTCAAAATGCCTACTCATAGCTTATGAGTCTGTATATGGGATAAGCTGGGTGAAAACCTCGATTCTATCAAAGGCGTTGGATAATTATGGAGTAGGATCTCTAAATAATCTAGCGAAAAATCTTGGGAAGTGTAGAGATGATTTTAGATCCAAAGGGCAATTTAGAGGGACGCAGTATAAGCTGACACAGTTGGGAAGAGAAAGCGCCCTGAATCTATTGAGGCAACTTTCCGCTTGAACTGATTGTGGAGTCCTATGTCAATCAAAGATATCTCCGATAAACTCTCAAAAAAGATTGACAAAAGGTTAACAGCAGAGCTATTGAAAGAGTACAGAATGACAAAAAGACATCATTACTTGGAAGACTGGGAAAAATCGATACTTCATGCAGGCAAATTCTCTGAGGTGACCTTGGCTGTAATCAAGAGCATTCTAGACAAAGAAGTTGTTGACATTAACAATATTCGTTTTGACCCACTTTACCAGAGCGTGTCAAAAAGAAAGAGAGTCTCAGCTGAAGATGAACTATTGACACTAGCTATTCCAACAACTGCGAAATCGATTTACAACATCAGAAACAAGAAAAGAGTAGCGCATGTAAAGGCAATTGATCCGGATATTCTTGACAGCCAGTATTGCGCTTCAGCATGTGACTGGATACTAGCGGAGTTCGTTATGTTATACCTCAGATCTAATCCAAAGACCACAGGGGCAGTTCTTTGCTCATTAGTAGAAAAAAAAGTTCCTTTTGTTGAGCAATTTGAAGATGGAAGTCTCTTAGTTTTGAAAGAAGGAATGACATTCAAGGAGGAATTTTTGGTTGCTCTCTACCAACTGGGTGGAAGAGTCGTAGAAAGGGAGTTGACACGGGTTCTCAAGAAATACGCGCAATTGATACACACCACCGCAAGAAATCTTGAGAAAGACAGACTAGTTCACATAAATAGGCAAGGGGTGAAGTTGACAAGGAAAGGGATCAAGTTTGTGGAAGACAAGTTGCTGTCAACTCATTGATCACTGCATGCAAAATGATTCAAGAATATGTAGCATGTATCTACGAACTGGTTGATTGCAGGTTCTGATTAAATCTGCTCAGGGACAGGAAGAAACCGCGCAAGGCATACATACGCATACACATTGAATACTTGTTCTACCTACGCATCTGCTGAAAAAGGGGGGAAACGAGATTTTTTGAAGGGTCATCAAGCTTATAGTAAAGTATGTACGCGCAGACTGGGTTGTTGTAATGGTCTATTCTGCCCCTTCATCTTGATAAGGATCGGTCAGAACCGCGTCGATAAATTCGTCGCTTTCCCTATAGTGTATGAACCCATCGAGGTTCTGCGGTATCTTTAAGTTCCAATAGTTGTGGGGTCTGGCTTTTCCACGCTTTTGAGGGCCATCAGGGTTTTGTTCTTGCATTAATCTTTGCATTTCAGCACTTTTGATGTAAAGGAAGTAGTCTTCAGGTTCATGCTCTATAAGAATGATATAGAAACCCTCAAAATCCTTGAGTGATGAATCCTCCACGCTTACTTGATAGCCATGCTTCCAAAGGCTGATCGACTTAACCTGTACAGGCACTTTGACGGGATTCTTAATGAATGGCTTGTATGCAAGTAAGTCTGTGTGTTCCGGCATATTCTCGTGCCTGCACTCTGAACACACATATCTTTTATCGCACTTCATTCGCAGTTCATGCAGTTTTACAGCCACTATATGCTCAGCTACTAAACCTCTAAGTTTCCTTGGTATCTCAGATAATTTGAATTTCACCATAGCGACTCTTATTTCGAGCGGCATCAGCCGATTCTTCAAATCTTCTATCCATTCTCTGATTTTCATCTTTTCACCTCCGCTATTATGCGTACGCGCATATGGTTTCTTCCAATTGTTTTGACCTCCAATATTTGTTATTATATCTTATACGAAAACTTATATATTAACAACTTGCATGTAATATTTTGAGAGAAATAACAAAAATTGTAAGGTGTAGAGATGCCCATCCTTACGAAGCCTATGAAAGAATATGTGCTAAGCAAGGACAAAAAAGGCTGGAACAAGTCTGCTTATAACTCCCGTATTCAACAGTACGCTATTCAGGGACTGAAAGACTTGACGTTACTTGCCAATCAACTACCAGAAGGTCAACTCGCTGAAATTTTCAATGAAAAAACGCTTCATGACTTGTTTAAGGCTATGCTGAAAATAAAAACATCTGCCAAGAACCATGAAAAATGGAAAAAACTCAAGGAAACTTCAATCATACTGAAAAAGCGCAAACGCCTTTTGAAAATCTGCTATATGATTCTGATGCTGGTCGGAGACTTTAATTTTGTTGCAACTCTTGTGCCATCCAACTGGAAACCTTGGCTTAGGGGTGGATACCCTCCGATTGATAACTTGAGAGCGATTTTATATGTACATCAGATTTAATGACTACGCAGGCAAACCGGCTTTCACAAGTCAATAGGAGAAATCAAGTTGGCAACATATAAGCAAATCCAGGAATATGTTGTCCAGAGATACGGTGTTGGAGTGAAGACTTGCTGGATTGCTGAAGTGAAAGACACTCATGGATTGACAAGGGGGCCAGCTCACAACAGAGAAGGACCCGAAAGGAAACATCCTTGCCCACTAAGGTATTGGGGTATGATAGAAGATGCTTTAAGGCATTTTGCAATGATTCAATAGAGATAATACAGATATCTATGCGCGTGTGGTTAATATGCAAGTAATGGACAAAATACTAAACAACATTACTTCAGGAACTACACTCAAAACTCCTTCAGGACGAGCTTCTTTCGAAGTAGAACGCATAGATTCAGAGGGCATAACGTTAAGGGTGGGGACAGGCTGGTCTATATATGTCTCAAAAGATTGCTGGGAAGGAATCCCGGATTTCCTCAGAGGAAGGGGATGGGTCTTGATTGGAGCGACTCACGGAACTCCACCAGGGGGTTCCTTGGATGAATATCTGCAGAAGTACACGCATGGAACTAGTGCAGCCTCTTATGTGGTGCCGATTCTGGAAAAGATTTTACTAGTACAACTAGATCAAAGCAAACCAAGTAAGGTTCGGCTTATTGAATAGCATATGAAATATGAATCAGAACCAAATAATTCGTGCGTTCTTTAGGTGATAGAAATTGGGAATCGGAGGAGCAACTGGCAGAATGCAAAATGCAAAAGAAGTCATCAGAGACTGGCTGGCATCCAGAAACTATCCAGAGCAGTTTAAAGATTTCTTTTTCCATTGGACATTACTCAATCTCTACTATGATGCGCTCAGCAAGGAAGAGAAAGAAACGAAAAGGATTCTAGAGTTTGGCAGAAAAAACGAGAATCTGTTTAGTAGTGTAAAGATTGACGCAGAGGAGTTGGTCATGACTGAATGCGTCGGCAGAGGAAAAGGACCTGTTCCCCCTAATAGTTGGGTGAAAACTGCAACCCTACAACTCCGTGAAGCATTGGATATAGATGGACTTCATGTGTGCGCCAAGTGTCGAGTAGTGAAGAAAAATGAGTGTAAATCAATCAAACTGGAGCAGTATAACTTTGGGAACATGGAAGCATTGATGAGGATTCTATATCAAGTTAGGTGTAACCTTTTCCATGGAAAAAAGACAGAGCATACAGATGGCGACCAGGTTGCAAGAAATAGATTCTTAGTCAACATAGGCAACGGTGTACTGGGAGAAGTTCTGCACTCGATTCAAGCTCGCCTAGTCATACAAGCGAACTAAGAGCTCTTAACCCAACCTTATTGTAGATTTTTCTCAACTTCTCTGCTGTGAAATCGCTATACCGTTTCGCAAGCACCGACTTCGGAACGCATCCGCAGAAGGTGTCCACACGCATAAGCTACTTCTTTATAGCAATAATGGTGTAGAAGTAGTCTCCCTCATCCTCAGTTGCCTCGACTGCAAACCCAGCAGCTTCAATGTACGCCTTGACTTTCTCTCTTCCCAGTTTCTTGTAGACTGTAGGACCGGCATCCAGATCCCCCTGTTTCCACTCTAGTACTACCAATTTACCACCAGCCCTCAGCATGCGATGGGCATTGTGGAAAGCCTTCACTGGATTGTAGAGACTTGGTACGACAGTCCCAAAAAACGCTATGTCAGCTATCTCTTCGCCAAGCATTACCTTCTCGGCAAGACCTTCCTTTACAACGAGGTTACCAATCCCCTTCTCATCAGCGAATACCCTCACGTTTTGAACCGCCGTGGGAGAGGGGTCTATCGCGTATATCTTTCCTTCACGACCTACTATCCTAGTTGCAGCTCTTGTGAATAGCCCATCAAAGCAAGCAACGTCGAGAAAAGCACCTGCCTTCTTCAAGCCATGGATTGCCAAGAAACTCTCAGGATTCAATAGCTTTTCTAGCTCCTCATCTCTTGATAGAAGCTTACGCATATACGGAGTTGGCGCGAGGATGTCTTTGACGATCCACCTTTCTCCAGCCTTTGGGTTGATTCTACCCTGCAGATATTTCATAGCTCGTTCGCGCCTCTCGCTTATGTCGGATACCCAATCTTCCCCAGGCAGAGCCTCTTCACTATGGAAGGTCATGAGCTCAGCTATCTTTGAGCCTATCTTCTTAGCGAACTCGGGCTCTATAAGATCAACAGCATTCTCCTTCTCTATAATGACATTGCTCGAGATCAAGAGCTGAGCCTTCTCCAAGTGGTCAAGGAGCCTCCAGAAACCATTTCGAACAAGTTTAATAATCTCGTAGTTGCTTACGAACCCAACAATGAAAACAGTGTGCAGGTTGGGAATGATGCTTCTAGGGGTCGCTAGAGAGAAAATCCGACCAATTGCAGCTTCATGGTCCTTGAGGTTCTTGATGTGAAAGATAAGAATTAAGTATTGTCCGAACTTGTTCTCAATAATATAATCTGCTGTTGTATCTATGACAGGGCTTTTGAACCTTAGGTCTGAGTACAACGTCCCTTCCATCATATCTGCTAGGTAAGAGAGCCATCTTCCTATGTTATCCTTGAAAATCCCTGTTGACATTTGATCTTCTGGAATTCTCTTTCCTGAAGATTGAATCCTTAGCATTGACTGTCTCATCAAGCTCTCGTATAAGTCCGGATCTTTCAGTTTGTATATTCTTTCTCTTCCGGCTTTCTTGCTTTCGAGAAGTCCCTCGCGCTCAAGACTCCTAAGCGCATTTGTTGTTGTTTGAATCGAGCGGTCCATTTCCTTTGCAAGCCATTTCGCAGTTACTCCCTTTTCCTGTCTCCCAACAATCCAGTAATACACTCGAGCCGAGGGTAACCTCCCGAAATACTCCAAATACTTGAGGAAACGGGAATCTTGCATCGTCATCGAGTATAGTATAATCACAAGGCTTATATAAAACTATTGACAGATACTATTGCTAGATAGTATGGATGGATAATAAATGAAGAGAAAAGGATCTGATGAAGTTGTGAATAACGCTTCTTCGGGGAAGAAGAATAAAACAGCATGCGCGCATGTAGGAGGTTTGAAATGATGGGAAAAGGAAGTAGTCGAACCCCAAATGATCAGCGATCAGATGCCAAGAATCCAACAAGCACAGAGTACCAGGACGCAATGGACAACCGCAGCGTTCAATTGAATACCAAAGACACAGATTCCAAAGAGTCCGAAGAGTAGCCTTGCAGAGCCAGCATAGCGTCTGAGACTGAGGGCAAGAAGATAGGTCCCACCGACGCGTAGGGGCTATCTCCTACCCCCAACCCTCCCTTTTTTTGAAGCCTAAGAAAGCATTTTAAGGTTTGCCTTGTCGTAGACATCATTCATCTTTTGTGGTGCATAATCGCTGTACCGTCTCGCTAGGACAGATTTCGGTACCCTCCCGCAGAAAGCGTCCACAAACCTGTCTGGAACACTCAGTTTGCCCAGCTCGTTGCAGAACCACCTTCTAAGGACCTGGGGCGTGATCTTGACCTCGCTGTCCTGGCTTGCGTACTTCCAGATGTCGATGAAGGTCTGTGGCGAGATCCTGAACAGCTTGGGGTTGCTGTCCGTTCTCGTCTTGAGGTATCCCCTCAACGCCTGTTCAGCTTCCTCGTTGAAGAAGGTGACCCACGACCTTTTGGTGTCGCCATTGTGGTTGTTCGGGATAATCATTCTCTTCTCCCAATCAATGTCACCTTTTGTTAGCGAGAGCAGCTCTTTCTTCCTCAATCCGGTGCTGGCGTACATCAAGAACAGTGCCCTAGCTCGCTTAGTCCTCAAGGCTCGATAAAACCTCTGCAGTTCTTCCTTTGTAGGTACTACAACGGGTCTCAGCGTTATCTTCCTGAACTTGAAGCTTCCAACGACATCCTCCATTTTCATGAAGTCCCGGAAGAATTTCTTCAAGGGCTTCAAGGCATTACCATAACTGTTCAGGTTGCCGCTACTGAAAGGCTTCAAGTAGCTTCTGACGTCTTCCGCAGTCACGTCATAAGCCCGCTTGTTGACGGCTTGGAAGAACCGCTTCATCTTCCTCCTGTACTCCTTCGAGGTAGCGTCCGCCAGCCCGAGGTCGACCCTGCAGAAGTCATAAAAGCCGGCAAGCAACCTGTCATTATCACAGTTGCCGGGCCTGTGGAGCCTGGCGCCCAGGTTCAAATCCCGGCCTCAGACCTCAGAGTCCGCATGGCTCTTGAGGTCATTCTCAAGTTTTAGACAGCTCAGCTTCCCTATCGCCTCGATGAGGGCATTCCGAAAGTTTACGAATTGCTATTCCGTGCTATTCTACTCTCGTGCCCAATTCTACGTCACTATCAGGTTGAATTATGAACCAAATGCTTTTCCTAGACCTATCTGCGACTCCCAGAGTCAATACCTCAGATTGAAAATTAGCGATTTTTTTGGGTGGGAAGTTGATAACACCTTAGTCTTCCCACTAACTCTTCTTTCCTGTATCCTGTGATTTGGGCACTGGATTTCTTTACGCCGATTTCATGGCCGAAATCTATTGTCAACTTGTAAGAAGGCTTTCTCGCCTCTGGAAAATCCTCGACTACCAATACTCTGCCAACTCGCATATCAACTCTTCTGAAATCCTCATATGTTATCATTTAAACTTCCTCACAGTACGGTAATACTGCTATTAAGTGCATGTAGTTCTTTTCTTAAATATTGACAACCAACAGCTGTCTAAGCAGAACAAGAACACGCGCGTATCTCCTAGCTCTGAATCCGCAGGCCCTTGAGCGATATCCAAAAATATAGTGGGTTCGGTTCGCGCACAAGTTTTAAGTGTTCTGAGCCCTACTTCGGGTTATTATGTATAGTGATAGTAAGATTGCAGGCTTGTTGCTGGGAATCGGTAGTGTCTTGTGCGTTTTGGGCATAATCACTGCCGAAGCGCTTTATCCTGGCTATAGTACCTCTGAGAACTACATAAGTGACTTGGGTGTCGGACCGTCTGCTCTCATATTCAACTCTTCAGTATTCTTGCTTGGCGTGTTGGCGGTTTCTGGTGTCTACTTCATTCAAAAGGCATTCAGTTTCAAATTTTTCTCCGTATTAGCGGCAATAGCAGGGATTGGTGCAATGGGGGTTGGATTGTTTCCAGAAGATGCAGGAATGATTCATGTTGTCTTTTCTTTGCTAACGTTTCTGTTCGCTGGGATATCTGCTATAGCGTCTTACAGACTGGAGAAACCACCACTCTCTTACCTCTCTATCATTTTGGGGACCATGTCACTGGCGGCGCTGGTTCTATTCGCTTCTGGTATCTATCTAGGTTTGGGGAAAGGAGGAATGGAACGTATGATTGCCTATCCTGCTTTGCTCTGGATGGTAGGTTTCAGCGGGCACCTAATGAGCGACAACAGAAATACAAGAACATCAGAGAAATAGCCTTGGTTGATGCAGGGAAATCATTTTTCACCGATTGGCGAGCGTGCGCGTGCAGGTCGACTTCCTTCTTCCCATCTCGCCGCGTGCCACCATATAATTTCATGCGCGATTCGATATTTAATGCCCTCAAAGAAGGAAGCTGAGGTAGTCATCTTGTGGTAGGTCTACGACAACTCGGATTCGCGCGTGCATAAAACATTTAAGGATTTAGCTTGCGACGCCAGATCTTACACCACTTCTTAAGGGTCGAGGGTTTAGCAATGCCTGATGTGTAATATTCCACTTCCCATCCCGCCTTGAGGATCTCTTCCTCAGTTCTTCCTGACACAATCATCTCTTTCATAACTTTGCGAACATTATCAATGTAGTCCAACAGTTCAACAACCTTGTCTTTTCCAGCTACCGGACCATGTCCAGGAATGAAATACTTAGCATCAAGAGAGAGGTACTCTTTCAGAGCTTGGATCCACTCATCTGGGTCACCATTTCTGGCGCCTCCCCAAGGGTAGTAGTCTACCCAGAAGTTGTCTCCAGCAACGATTACTTTGTAGTTTGGACAATAAGCATACGTCGAACCATCGGTGTGGCCGCCTGTTCGCTTGATGATGAGACGGACGTCGCCATCTCGAATTTCCAGCTGATCATCAAAAGTCTCATTGGGGAGCGTTAACTTAAATCCTTTCGGAGTCTTTCGGTTTGCTTGTTTAAGATTCCTTAGCAGGCGGTTTGAGGAGATAATTCTGCAATCGGAAAATGCTGGTATGGCTCTGGTATGGTCAGAATGGAAATGCGTCAAGATTATCACCTCAAGTTTTCTTTTGGCGATTTCTTCGATTTCCTTTCGAGTCTCCATTACTGCAGGCAGCCGTATTCCACAGTCAACCATAACCACTCTACTAGGGAAAACAAGAGCAGTGACGTTTGCGTAGGCCGGTTGCCTATCGATCACATAGATGTTCTCAGCCACTTTTCTGAAGACCAACTACCAAACCTCAATTATTTGTTGAGTTTGAAGTGAGTGGGCAACGTTTGATAGTCGTTTTTGCAGGGAGGCCCATCAGAGACTAGGGCAGTTGTACCACCCAATGTGTGTATCCAAGACCAGAGTGTTCCGCCTTTTACTCCTGTGAAGCGATCGCATAGTCCCCCTTCATCAGTACGACTCCTTGCCAGTCTGCGTGCATAATCTGTAGTGACAGGTCCATTTCGGCTTTGAAACCATTGTAATACGTTGTTGTACCTTTTCATTGTGCTGCCTTCAAGCACCCAATTCTGCTCCTCGAATTTCCGCATTTCCTTTGATACGTAATGGTTTGTCGAAATGCCGATTCCTTCATCGAAGTTAACCACTTCAACTCTTTCAGGGCAGGTTTCTACTTTGGCAATGTTGTTTTGTAGATCGCAAAGCAGAAAGTTCCAACCGTGAAAGTGTGGAACACCTGTGAGAAACTCGACTGCCTCGTTAGTCGTAGAATGATGGTCTAGGACCCATCTTGTCACAAGACTGAACACCAGGCCTGGTTGAGGTTGGCCAGCGTAGCCACCGATGCTTGCCGCAATTGCCAGGCCCTTCTCATTGAACCCGCAATACCTACTGCTAAGCGAATCAGAGAACCCTAAACTGGCGTAACCCTTCTTGAGTTCTGTCCAGAAAACCGTAAGGTATTCTCTATCCGAATCCAAATAATCATAGTTGCGGATAAAAAGCGGTTTCCCCTCTGTAGTGTGCTCCCCAGAGATCGCTACTGCTGAGCATGATTGTGGATTGAATCTGGCATACGAACACAACGGCCACACCTTGACTTTTTGATAATCCGCATCAGCACCATCTGCAACACCATGGAGTTCATCCAAGAAGCCTGGCATATATCGACGGACTATTTCTTCACATTGATTCGCGAACTTTAATCTTCCAAGGGGCACAGTTTCATGAAAAGATTCAAACCAGATTTGCGGAAGAGTTTTCTCCTTGATCATCGTTCCTTGCTCATAGCCCATCTCGTAATAAGTGCCTTTCACTTTCACTTGATACATCCAAAATCACGCCTAACGAAGAGTGGTGATCCCGAATATAAGCTTTTGCACGAAAACAGTTTCAAAATACGCATTTTCTGACTTTTAAATCTGTCTTTGCTGGATTCAAGCTCTTTTAAATCCTTTTCCATGCTCTAGTGCAATTTAAAACCCTATTACTCAATTATACTCCAATTTAAACCATATTCGATCTTATTTTGCAATCTGGGACAAATGCTTGATTAAGGCACACGAAAGAGCAAGTATGCGCGTTCAAATCTAGCAGGTTGATTCCTGGCATGCATGCCCTAGACTAGTTGTTTCATCTTGAGTATATTTCTACTCCCGATAAGCAATTGAATTCGTTTGGATAATCTTACTAGCAATTTAGCAACAAATTTAGCAGCATCAGAATCGTTGCGACTTCGCGCACATAGAAAAGAATGTTTTGGAAAGCTCTGCCCTGTGCATGTAAACCCCGAATAACAAAAGACTGGAATTCTTTTATATTTCA
>SOJY01000154.1 GCA_004376385.1 Candidatus Bathyarchaeum sp. | reverse complement strand
CCGAAAACTGAAAACCTAAAATCAGCGTACAAACATATGTTCTGTAGAACTTTGGAGTGCTGTTTGTTGATTTTGCAGTTGCAGCGCCGACATGTCGAGTTGTTGAAAAAGGAAACAGAGAAAGTGCACCCTGTTGAGGCTTGTGCGTTGCTCTTCGGAAGATTGTATAAAAATGAAGCAGTTGTGAAAAAGGTTGAGATTGCCCAAAACAGGTTACGGTCCACTACACGGTTTAAGGTAGACCCCGCAAAGGTTGCTGCAGCCATAACTGATGCAGAAGAAGAAGGTTTAGAGTTCATTGGATTGTTTCATTCACATCCCACACTGGCTGTTCCTTCGACGATTGACCTCAAATCTATGAGATTGTGGGGAGACGCCCTCTGGCTAATCCTGTCTTCAACTGACGACAACCTAGCCGCATATCAACTAATAGACGACACTGTAAAGGAAGCAATTATAAAAATCAAATAACAATTTTTCTTACAAACTGGGAGAATAAGACGGTTGTCCCCTTCACTGAACGTAGTTATTGTCGGGAACGGTGTTGCTGGCGTAACCGCGGCAAGAACCATAAAAGAGAAAAATCCGGAAACACAAGTCTCCATCTACACAGACGAAAGCCACCATTATTATCCTCGCCCCCGACTATACGAAATTCTGTCAGGGGAAGCTAAACCCCAAGAAGTCTACATGTTTTCTGAGGAATGGTACAAAAACAGAGGAATCAATGTTCAACTAGGCAAGAAAGTATTACGGATCCAAACAGAACTAAAGGAACTACTGCTAGAAGATCAGTCAATAGTAACCTATGACAAACTTCTATTAGCAAACGGAGGGCACTCCTTCATTCCACCAATCAAAGGTGCGGAAAAGACCGGAGTATTCACACTGCGCACAATCAGAGACGCCCTGACCATAAAAGCGTTCACAAAGAAAACAAAGAAGGCAATAATTATTGGCGGCGGGCTCCTAGGCTTAGAGTTCGCCTCTTCCTTAAGAAACCTCGGTCAACAAGTAACTGTTGTAGAAATATTCCCAAGGCTATTACCCAGACAACTAGACCAAGATGGAGCAACCATCTTGAAGAATCGAATCACATCTCGCGGAATAGACATTGTTTTAGGCGCCAAAACCGTTGAGATTTTGGGCAAAAATACAGTTTCTGGCATCCTGCTTGACAGTGGAAAAGAAATTTCTGGGAAGCTCATTTTGATTTCTGCCGGAATGAGATCTAACACTAAATTGGCTTTGGAAGCGGGAATCAAAGTTAACCGAGGAATAGTTGTTGATGGACGTCTGCGAACCAGCACCAAAGACGTATATGCTATTGGAGATGTAGCAGAATTCAAAGGAACAGTGTATGGCATAATTCCTGCTGCGTTGGAACAAGCAATGATAGCAGCCGCGAACATTCTAGGGACGGAATATAACGTCTATGCGGGAACTATTCCATCAAGCACGCTGAAGGTTGTTGACGTAGATCTAACTTCTGTTGGACTCGTCAACCCCGAAGAACCGAAATATGAAGAAATCAAAAAAGAAGACAAGAAAAAGGGTGTATACAAAAAGCTCGTTTTGGACAAAGGGAAAATCGTGGGAGCCATACTCTTAGGAGACAAAAAAGGCGTTACAGCAATAAGGAAACTGATAGCCCAAGAAACAGACATCACCAAATACAAGGACTCGATTCTACAAGACGACTTTGATTACAAAAAAGTAGCCAGCTTAACGCAACATCTCCCCCACGGTTCTGTTAACTCTTAGGGACTTCTAGCCTAAAAGCCTAGCGTGTTAACCATCGGGACTTAAAATGTGCCTCTACGGATTTTTCCGCCTGAGATATTCTCTTACTTCACGTTTTAGTCTTTCAGCTTCATCGTTTGGTATGCATTCTGAAATCTTCAAACCGCCTGATTTTCCAACTTTTCTTTTTAGATAGACCTTGGATTGTCCTACTGGACACCCCAAAATATTTGAAGAGACTACCCATTTATCATCTAAGAATTTGAGGATCCTTTCCAGTTCCTCTTTATCGGTTCCTATTCTCATTTTTAGCCGTTAAGAAGTTATGAATAAGGTGAATAAGAGCTTTGTCCATGAGACCTAAAACATCGGGACTTTTTTATGACCAAAAATTATTTTAATATTTTCGCACAAAATAACACGTAAATCGTAGAGAGAGGTTAAATTTTAACCCCAAACCCAAACGTACTCTTGTTTACGTGTATACGTATTTTTATTCCCGCGTTTTTGCTCTTGTTCACTTTCTTTCGCTTTTTTACTTACCCCCTCACCTGCAAAACTCGCACGCATGTGCACATTCGGACCCTAATCAAAAAATTAAATAGTTGCTAAAGCTGAATTGATGTTATTGAGGGATTATTTTTGAGTTGGGTTGTGTGGCTAACTGGCGGTCTAATATTAGCAATAATAGCTATTGTTATTGTCTTGTTTTTTCATTATTACAATCGCATAAGAATTCTATATAATCGGATTGAAGAGGCTTGGGCTCAAATTGATGTTCAGCTAAAAAAACGATATGATCTTATTCCCAATCTAGTTGAAACTGTAAAAGGTTACGCAAAACATGAAAAAGAAATCTTCGAAAAAGTTGCTGAAGCCCGAAAAGGCATGATAAGTGGCAGCAGAGAAGAGCGAAATAAATCTTCAAATCAACTAACTAATACACTAAAATCCTTATTTGCTGTAGCTGAAAACTATCCAGTTCTCAAAGCAAGTGAAAACTTTAAGCTATTACAGGAACAACTCGAAGGAATCGAAAACAAAATCGCTTATGCCCGCCAATACTACAACAGTTCAATCCTAAACTACAACAATATTATCACAACAATCCCTGGCAGATGGTTTGCTGGAGATAGAACAAAACACGCTTTCTTAACAGTTCCTGAAGAAGAACGAAGTCCTGTAAAAGTGAAATTCTGATGACTAAAACCAGTTTCAGAGACGAAATGGGAAATAACAAACGATCCTCTATCTTATTGGCAATAGTTGTCTCATTAATCCTCTTTTTTTTGATATATTTCATAATCTTTTTCCTAGTGCCCGAACTCGTTCTCATCGCAGTTCCTCTATCAGTCATTTCAATTCTTATTTACACCTACAGCTCTTACAGGTTTGGTGACAGTGTAGTTCTTTCATCTACCAATGCTAAACCTGCTGAGGGAAGAGAATACCAATATTTACGCGACACAGTTGAAGGTTTGAGTATAGCTTCAGGGATTCCACCACCCAAAGTTTACATAATAGAAAACGGAGATCTAAACGCATTTGCGACAGGACGAAATCCAGAGAATGCCAGTATCGCAGTAACTACAGGTCTTGTTGAATCCTTGAACAGGCAAGAATTGGAAGGTGTGATTGCCCATGAAATATCTCACATCAAAAACCGGGACATTCTTTTCATGACTCTTGTTGCCGTGTTGGTGGGACTAGCTGCTATTGTAAGTCATTTGATTTTACGCTCATTTTGGTTTGGATCTAGAAGAAATCGTCGCGATAAAGGAGGTGCTATGTTGCTCTTGATTATCGTCGGCATTATATTAGCTATCTTCGCCCCAATCGTAGTACGTCTAGTCCAGTTTGCCATATCTCGTAAACGTGAATATCTAGCTGATGCTTCTGGAGTGGGTATTACCCGTTATCCTGAAGGTTTAGCTTCTGCGCTTGAGAAAATAGCCAGTAAGAACCGAGGAAGAATGAAGGTAAGTGAAGCTGTAAGCCACCTGTTTTTTGCAGACCCTAAACGAAGTTCACTAGACAGTCTCTTTGCGACTCATCCTCCAATAAAAGAAAGAATAAAAAGACTAAGAGCAATGTGACGTTTCGGTTTTCTATCAAAACTTTAAAAAAGAACACCAAAATCGTGGCAAATTTTATTCTTCAGCGTCCTCGATGCCTTTCTCTGTGATTTTGTATCGCGCCTTTTCTTCGGGTAGATTTGGAGAGTCTATAACTGTAGCTATCCTTGTTCCTTTTCCTCCTTTCCTCAGGTAAACTCTGTGTGTGGATGCATGTGCCATGACGTTTCCACCTGCTGGTCTGTTGGGGTCTCCAAAAAATGCTGTAGGGTTAGCTTGAACCTGATTCGTAATCACAACTGATATGTTATATGCTTCTGTTAGCCTCAGCAGCTTGTGCAGTTGGTTGTTGAGTTTCTGTTGGCGTTCGGCAAGGTGTTCTCTGCCAATATATTCGCCTCTGAAGTGACCAATCATGGAGTCTACGACAACTAGTTTTATATTGTTTTCTGGACAGAATTTTAAGAGATGATCTGTTAGCAATTCTTGATGGCTGCTGTTGTAAGCCCGAGCTAGGAAGATGTTTCCCAAAGTTTCATGGGGATCAAGTCCTAACGATTCAGCTATCTGGAAAACTCTTTCAGGAATAAAAGTTCCTTCAGTGTCGATGTAAACCGCTTTTCCGTCTAATCCTCCTTCCTCTATTGGAAGTTGAACCCTAACGCAGAGCGACAAACATATCTGAGTTTTGCCTACTCCATACTCGCCTATGAGTTCGGTCATTGCTTGGGTTTCGATTCCGCCGCCCATAAGCGCATTTAGCTTATTTGAGCCTATGGAGCATCTTTGCATGTTCTGCCGTTTTTTCCACAGGTCTTCTGCGGTTATGAAGTCTACGCCCAGTTTTTCTCTGGCGACTGTTACAATGCTAAGGACTGTGTTGAATCCTATTCCCGTCTTTTCTGCTATTTCTTTGGGTGGAGTCACGGCAATTGCTTCTGCCGTTGTGAATCCTGCGGATTTGAGTTTGTTGGCTGTGGCGGGTCCGACGCCGGGAAGGTTTTTCAGATCATTATCTTCTACCATCTCACTTTCACCTTTTTCAATTGAAGTTATCATTCCGATGTTCGGTATTGAGTTCTCGATGAGTTGCTTTAAGCTGTGTGGCATAACGTATGACTACAAAGAGGGGAGAGGTCAGTGAAAGTAATCTTTTTTATTCACTTGGTTGGCTCAACGTTTATGCATTTAATATAATTCCTTTTTACTGAAAAACGGAAAACTTTCTCGGCACACAAAGGCTTGTTTTTTGGAGTAAGATATATTTACTTTTGTTTACTTACCTTTTTAGCTCTGATGTTGGTTGAGTAGAAAA